>CAZEQD010000014.1:0-42471 GCA_964514305.1 uncultured Eubacteriales bacterium | reverse complement strand
AATTGATTGCCAAATCATTAGTTGATAATCCGGACAAGGTTCAAGTTTCCCAGTTGGAAGGGGAACAGACAACCATCTTGGAGCTCAAAGTTGCTCCGGAAGATTTAGGCAAGGTAATCGGCAAGCAGGGAAGGACAGCCCGGGCCATAAGAGTCATTCTTGGTGCGGCTGGCATGAAGCTAAAAAGGAGATTTAACCTCGAGATTATTGAAAAAGGATAATTTGGTAAGTATCGGAAAGATAGTAAGGAGCCAAGGAAGAAAAGGAGAAGTTAGGCTTAAACTTCATTTAAAAGCGCCAACGCCTTTTTTTTTCCAGGCTTTTCCTTAGAAAAGAAGAAATTTACCGCCAGCTTGAAATTGAATCTTTTCGTCCTCTAAGAGATTATTACATTCTCAAACTGAAAGGGATTGATTCAATTGATGAGGCCCAACAACTGGCTGGGCAAGAAGTTTGGCTTCCAGAAAAAGAACTGGAGCCTTTAGCTGGAGGTGACTATTATCTTTTCCAAATAATAGGTTGTCAGATAGTTTCCAGAGAGGGACAGGTAATAGGCAAGGTCGAGGATTTTCTCTCCATAAAGGACAACAATTTGCTGGTGGTGGGGCCAAGAACAAAGGAAAAATTAATTCCTTTTAACCAAGATATTTGTCTAGAGGTTAATTTGAGAGAAAGGAAGATAGTTATTGATCCTCCTCAAGGTCTTTTAGACTTAAATGAGATTTGATATAATTACTATCTTTCCTGGGATATTTAGAAGTGTTTTTTCAGCTGGAATCCTCAAGAAAGCTTTGGACAAAGGCTTGCTTGAAATTAAAGTTCACAATTTGAGAGACTTCAGCCAGGACAAACACCGCCAGGTTGATGATCGACCTTTTGGTGGCGGCCAGGGAATGGTCCTTAAGCCAGAGCCTATCTTTGCAGCAGTAGAGGAGATAAGAGGAAGTGAAAGATCAGCGGTCTTCCTCCTGTCTCCTCAGGGCAAGAAATTTGATTATAATTTAGCCCAACAGTGGGCTGGGTATTCCCAGATTATTCTTATCTGCGGACGCTATGAAGGAGTAGATGAGCGGGTGAATCAGTATTTAGTTACAGATGAGGTCTCCATAGGAGATTATATCCTTACTGGAGGTGAAGTTGCTACCTTAGTGGTTATCGAAGCCGTGGCCAGGTTTATTCCCGGTGTTGTAGGTAGAATGGAATCTGTAAAAAAAGATTCATTTTTCACAGGAGTGTTGGATTTTCCTCAGTATACGCGACCTCGAAACTTTAGAGGCCTGAAAGTGCCTGATGTTTTGTTTTCTGGGGATCATGAGAAAATTGCTCTGTGGAGGCGAAAAAAATCGCTGGAAAAGACTTGGCTGCTAAGGCCGGAAATGATAAAAAAATTGAAACTATCTACTAAAGATAAGAAAATACTGGAAGAAATAAAATCTGAATGGAAGGGAAAAAACTATGAATCTGATTAATTTAGTAGAAGAGAGCCAAATAAAAAAAGATATAGATAACTTTAAGGTAGGGGATACGGTTAAAGTTCATGTTATTATCAGAGAAGGAAATAAAGAGCGAATCCAAATATTCCAGGGGAATGTAATTGCTAAAAGAGGCTCCGGCTTGGGGGCGACTTTCACTGTGCGTAAGGTTTCTTTTGGCATCGGAGTTGAAAGGATTTTTCCTCTACATTCTCAGATGATTAAAAAGATTGAGGTCATCCGCAGAGGAAAAGTGAGGAGAGCTAAACTATATTATCTGCGGAAGCTCAAAGGAAAAGCAGCTAGGCTAAAAGAAAAAAGGTAAAAAAAGGTTTTATTTTTTTGGGGAATAGATAATTAATCCAGGCTCGAAGAGAGGATTACAAATTGAGCCTTTAACTATAAGGTCTCCTCTCTTTTTCTGGGTAATTTTAAAGAGAGGAAGCTCTCTTGGCTGATTTCTGGATTGAAAAGAAAGTCTTGAAAAAAGGATTTAAGGCTATCGCTGGAGTAGATGAAGCAGGCAGGGGTGCTCTTTGTGGTCCAGTAGTAGCAGCTGCGGTTATTCTTCCCCCTTCTCTGATAAAGGGAAGAAGGAAAGCCTGGTTAAAAAAAGTTAATGATTCCAAATTGCTTTCTCCCCGACAGAGAAACAAGCTAGCCAAAGATATTTTAGCTCAAGCTACTTCTATAGGCGTTGGTTTAGCAACAAACGAGGAAATTGACCGACAAAATATATATTGGGCTTCCCTAACAGCTATGAAGAGAGCCGTTGCCAATATGACTATCTCTCCTGATTTCTTATTGGTTGACGGTTTTTGTTTGAGCAGTGTAAATTATCCTCAGATAGGTGTTCGTCAAGGAGACAGAAAGAGCCTTACTATTGCTGCCGCCTCTATAATTGCCAAAGTCCTCCGAGATAAAATGATGTGGCAATTAGATAAAATTTATGAGGGGTATGCTCTGGCTAAGAATAAGGGCTATGGTACTAAAGAACATTATGCAGCTTTAAAGAAAAGAGGACCATGTCCTGGGCATAGGAAAAGTTTCAATCTTAGACATTAAGATGAGGCATTCAAACAAAGAAAGAAACAAGATTATAGAGCAGGCAGAGAAATATGTAAAAAAAGGCAAGTTTGATGAGGCTATTGCTGAGTATCGTAAATTATTAACCGGTAACGCTCAGGATTTTAATATAAGAAGTTTAATCGGGGATTTATACACAGAATCGGGTCAGATAAAAAGAGCAATTATCGAATTTAAGAAACTAGCAGAGATTTATGAAGAAAGGGGAAGAGTTAGTCAAGCTTTAGCCATTTACAAAAAAATGAATAGACTAAATCCTGATGATATCGAGATTGCCAAGAAGCTGGCTGAGCTCTACTTTAATCAAGGTATTTTTTCTGAGGCTAAAGCTAAGTATTTCCAGATTGGAGAGATATTAAATAAATCAGGCAAAAATAAAGAAGCTATATCTTTTTATGAGAAAATCCTAAAAATAGATAAAGGAAACCAGGAAGCTAAACTTCTCCTGGCCAACCTTTACATTAAAGAAGGATTAAGCGAAAAAGCAATAGAAGGATTCAATGATGTGGCTGAAATGGAGATAAGAAATAAGAACTTCAAAAAAGCAGAAGAAATACTTAATAAAGCCAGAAATCTTAATAAAGATGAAGTGAGAACAATCTCCAATCTTATTGAAATTTTTAAAAAAACCAAAAAAGAAGAAAGAGCTTTGGAGCTGGTAAATGACATCCTAAAAAGAGATGAAAAAAATTTGAAGGCTTTAGCTCTTCTGGGAAATATTTATTTTGATAAGCAAGATTTCAAAAAGGCTGAGGAAATATTTAAAAAAATTCTTACTTTACGGGCAAAAGACGTTGAAGCCCGCTTTAAATTGGGCCGTCTTTATGTTCAAACTGAAAGACTGGATGAGGCTTTTACTACCTTTGAACCGTTGGTGGAGGCTCTTGTTCGTAAACAAAAAGTAGAGAAAGCCATAGGCTTGCTGGGCCTTATTCTGACTACTAAAAAGCCTCACCTGCCCACCCTAGAGAAACTAGCTGCTATTTACAAAAAAAATAATCAAATTAAGGAGCTAGAGGTAACTTATCGAGCGATTTGGCAAGAATGCCGCCGCCAAAATTTACTAGAAAAAACTCTATCTGTTCTTCAAGAAATTATTAAACTTTCGCCAATGGATGAAGAGGCTTATAAAGAATATCAAAAATTAAAAAAAGAGTTAGGACTGGAAAAGGAAGAAGGAGAAGCTGCAGAACCTCAAGTTTTTGTTGATGAGGCCAAGGAAATAATTAAAGAGAATTTTGCTAAAGCTGATCTTTATCTGGAACAGGGATTGATAAGGAATGCGCGGAGAATATTAGAGAACCTAAAAATGAAATTCCCTGAAAAGACTATAATTGACAAAAAAATAGAAGCTTTAAACAAAATTTCTGCTCAGGTAAAAGAAGAAGAAATACCAGATAGGGTAGAGAAAGTAGTTGAAAGGGAAGTCCAAATTTTTGGCCGGGAATTGACCAGAGGACATCCAGAAAGCGGTCCCTTCTTTATTGAAGAAGGAGAAGAGAAACTGACAGCAGCTGATATTTTTGCTGAGACAGATATTATTCCTGTTGTCTCTCAGGAAGAAAAGGAAAAAATTTATTACAACCTGAAAGATAGGATAAACGAGGAGGTAGAAGCTATCATAGCTATTTGTAAACAACAGCTTAAAGGTGACACCGGAGACATGGAAAAAAAGTTAGAAGAAATACTAGCTGAGTTTAAAGAAGGGATAAAAACAAAAGTTAGCCCAGAAGATTATGAGAGTCGATTCAATCTTGGAATTGCTTATTTAGAACAAGGACTTATTGATGAGGCAATAGCTGAGTTTAAACTATCTGCTAAGGATAGAAGAAGAGCCGTCGATTGTTACAGTGTTTTAAGCTATTGTTATCGAAAAAAGAAAGATTTTAAGCAATCTTTAGGATGGTTGAATAAAGCTTTAGAGATAGCCGAAAAAGGAACAAATCAGTTTTATGGTTTGAAATACGAATTGGCCTCTCTTTATCAAGAAATGAAAGAGGGAAAAAAAGCTCTAGCTCTTTACCAGGAGATAAAAAAGTGGGATCCCAAATATAGAGATGTCTCAGATAGAATCGAGGATCTTCAAAAAAAACCTAACAAATAAATCCTTCCCAAATACTTTTTTGAACAGCCTCATGGCCGTGATGACGATATTAGGATAGATAATTGTATCCCTCCTCTCTGGCAACTTTACAGCCAGGACTATTAACGTGGTTTAGAAGATGGTCAATTTGATTTCTCTTTTTAAAGGGTAATTATCATTTAGAGAAATTAGCTTTATCTGCCAGCTTTTATCTCGAGGTAAACTCTAACTTTAAACATGCCCATTAAAGGTGTCTTTTGAGGATGAGAAAAATGAAGTAAGGATGTCGTTATTTGTAGAGAAAAGTGAGCGATTTTTCATCTCTAGCCAGGCTTTTAAATTACATCAGAGAAGAAATTTCTTGTCAGCGCCTAGGAATTTTCTTAATAAATGAAAACGGTCAAGTCGTTTATCAATATTTATATCCTGGAGGTGATATTAAAGAAAATAATTTAAATTTGGATATAGTCAAAAAAGTCTTGGCTTTAAAGCAGCCACTGGTCCTTGATGAAGAGCATAATGAACCTCCAAACGTTTGGCCTTATCCAAAGAAAGATTGTAAAAAAATTCTCTATTTTCCTTTTGCTTTAGAATGGCTGCCTTCTGGCATTTTTTATTTAGAGCCAAAGGCCCAATCAGACCCTTTGGGCGTAAATAACTTGGAATTTTTATCAAATTTTTTAAAACCTATAAAATTAATTTTAGAAAAAAGAGTTGAATTTAGGTTAAAAAGAAAAAAGAGTGGAAAATTAGAAGCTTCTCTCTTTAAAGGAAAAAGTAGAGCCTTCTGTCAGCTTGAATCTCTAATAGAAAAAGTCAAAGATAAGGATGCTCCTATTTTTATTTATGGAGAAAGTGGCACAGGCAAGGAACTGGTGGCTCGGGCCATTCATTTTAAAGGAAAGAGAAATAAAGGAAAATTTGTGGCCGTTAACTGTGGGGCTATTCCTGATTCTCTATTGGAGAGTGAGTTGTTCGGTCATACAAAAGGAGCTTTTACTGGAGCTTTAAGAGATAAGCCGGGGCTGATTGAAGAGGCTGATGGAGGAACCTTTTTTTTAGATGAAATTGGTGATCTTTCGACCCATCTGCAGGCTAAACTTCTTCGTCTGCTCCAAGAAAAGGAGATAAGAAGAATTGGGGAGAATAAGATGCGCCAGATTAATGTTCGTTTTATAAGTGCTACTAATAAAAATATCGAAAGAGAAGTGGAAAAGGGGAAATTTCGCCTGGATTTATATTTTCGCCTGAAAATTATCACTATTGAGATTCCACCTTTAAGAGAAAGGAGAGAAGACCTTGTTTATCTTTTAAACTATTTTCTTGAGCGGTACTCGCAGGAAATGAAAGTCGGGCCAGTCTTTTTTTCGCCTCGGGCCTTAGAGTTAATGCTAAATTACTCCTGGCCGGGAAACGTGCGTGAATTACAAAGCGAGATTCAGAGGTGTTTAATTCTTTGTGGGCGGGATAAATTGATTAAAGAAGATTATCTCTCGCCCAGGATAAATCCTCACCGTCAAAATTATTCTAAATCTAGTTATGATTTCTTCCAGGCAAAAGCAGAATTTGAAAAGAGGTTTTTGCATCAAGCCTTAGCCCGTTGGGGCTATAACAGAACCAAGACAGCTGAAGAAATTGGATTAAGCCGGCAGGGCCTTTTTAAACTGATAAAAAAGCATCAACTTAGTTTACCACCTCGCCTGGAAAGAGAGTAGAGATGCTTACCCTGCTCTTGTACAGGTTGAATTTTTTTGATAAATTTCAATTCCAATGAAGAAACTGAAATCGCCTCAGAAGAAAGAAGTTTTTCAAATTCTTTGCCCTGGCTGCGGCAGTTTGCTATGGATTGATCCTTTAACTAAACAGGTTATTCATTCGGAGAAAAGAAAAAGGAAAAAAGAGGGTTCTCTAGAAGAATTGTTGCTCAAAGAGAAAAAGAAGAGAGAAGAGATGGAGCGCAGATTTCAGGCAACAGCTGAGTTGGAGAAGAAAAAGCGAAAGAAAGCTCATGAAAAATTTAAAGAAGCTTTGAGCCATCTCGACCAGGATGAGGATTAAAAATAAAGTCCATGTTTTAGCTAACTGCCAATTTGAGTTTCATCTTCTCTAATTTTAGGAGCCATGGTAAATTTGGTGAAGCCGTAGATGGCCAGAATAAAGACAGCTACATAATTCATAAAAGCCCAGGGAAGATAGGAAAAAGTGGAAACTCCAATAGTGCCGGTGATGTAAACTCCAGCCATGCTCCAGGGAATAAGAGGGACGATAATAGCTCCACTTTCTTCGATAATCCGGGAAAGATTTTTAGCAGCCAAGCCTTTTTTCTTATAAATGGGCGAGAGAAGCTCTCCCGGAATTATCATGGATAGATAAGAGCTGCCGGTGACTATAGCCGTAACAATAGAGGAACCAATAGTAGTTAAGACAATACTCCAGACTTTGTTGGCAAATTTCATTACTCGGTCCAGTATTACCGATAGTAGGCCTGTACGCTGCATGATCCCTCCAAAACTAAAGGCAGTAAAAGCCACCAGCTGAGTTTCCATCATACTCATCATCCCTCCCCTCGAAATGAGCTGATCAACTTCGGCTACCCCAGTGTGAGCTTGATAGCCGGTATTCATGGCTGTGGCCACGTCTGGAATAGAAGCTTTCTGGAAGATCACAGCTAAGGCCCCTGCTAATAAAGAAGAAAGCAACATGCCAGGTATGGTCGGCCTTTTAGTGATGGCAAAATAGAAGACGACAACCATCGGCAGTAAAAGGAGCAGATTGAAATGGAAATTCGACTTGAGAGTGCCCATGATCAGCTTCATTGTTGCTGATTCTACTTGCTCTCCTTGATAGCTGAGGCCGATTAAAAAATATATCAAAAGACCTAACAGCCAGGCGGGTGTGGCTGACCAGAGCATGTGTTTGATATGGTCAAAAAGATTAGAGCCAGCAGCCACCGGGGCCAGATTAGTGACATCAGAAAAGGGGGACATTTTATCTCCAAAATAGGCTCCAGCCACTATAGCTCCAGCTGCTGGTCCTAAGGGAATACCGAGGCCCATAGCGATGCCGATAAAGGCTACCCCCAGAGTACCGATAGTCCCCCAAGAGGTTCCAGTAGCCAGAGAAGTCAGGGAACAGACAAAACAGGCAGTAACTAAAAAGAATTTAGGCGAGATCAATTTTAGCCCATAGTAAATAACCATGGGGATGGTGCCGGCTGCTATCCAGGAACCGATAAGGATGCCTACACAGAGCATAATTAAAATAGCAGGCATGGCTTTATGAATGCTGTCGACAATCCCTTTTTCCATTTCCTGCCATTTAAAATGAAGCCAAAGCCCGAGACAACCAGTAATAAAAGCAGCCGCTACCAACAGTACTTGAGGCCTAATTTGATAGATACCGTAACCAACTCCAAGAAGGATGCCCATGGCCACCAGCGGTGTAAGAGCCACAGCCAGCCCAGGCTGTTTGTGGTTTTTTTTATCTTTAGTAGGTGTTTTTTCCATTTTATTACCTTCTTTATAAATAAAAAAATTCACATTTTACGCTTTACTTCTTACTTTTCACGTTCACTCTTTGCTTTTTACCAAATTAGGATGGTTTGCTGAGGACAGCAAAGCCTACATTATTTTTAATTTTCACTTTCAATTTTTCCCTTTTTACTATTTGCCTTTTACTTTGGAGGAGAAAAAGTGCTACGGGCAATTAGCTTACTGTCAGCAATCATCACCTTGCCTTTAACCAGGAAGTCACTAATATTAAGTTGCCTATCAAAGACAAGGAGGTCAGCGTCTTTTCCCTCTTTAATTTCTCCTTTTGTAGCCAGTTTATAAAAAGAAGCAGGGTTGGTGGAGAATAAAGTTAAAGCTTGGTCTAAACTCAATATCTTCTTTCTTATCAAATATTTGAAATTACTAAGAAGCGATTTCTGAGAGGCTACTGTAAGTCCAGTTAGATTTCCATGGCCGTCGAAAACAGGGAGACTGCCATTTCCATCAGAACTGATTGTGATATGAGAAAGAGGGGCTTTCTTCTCGAGGCAGAGCTTGATGGCTTCGGCTATTGATTGTTCTTTTTTAATTTTAGGTTCAGGATCAAGGCTAGCTGTTAAATCTATATAACCTCCTTGTTGGCTGAAGAGAATGGCTTCTTCAAGAAGCTGGCGGTTTCGATTGGCATGAGTGGGAATGAATTGAGTGGCTGGGATTTCTGTTTCTTTGAGTAAGCGGAAAAGCAGCTCTAATTTCCTTGGTCCGTCGCCAACATGAAGATGAAGAATGCCAGCTTTTCCACTGAGCAATCCACCCACCCGGCAAGCAGCAGCAATTTTGGCTATTTCTTCAAACGTGGGTTGGGAAGAACGGTGGTCTGAAATAGCTATTTCTCCTACCCCGATAACTTTGTCAATGACAATTAAATCTGAGATTATATTATTGGTAATTGTTATTACCGGTATCTGGTAAGAACCAGAAAAAATATAGGAAGTAATGCCTTCTTCTTCAAGAGCCCTAGCTTTAGCCAATAAAGATTCCAAATGGCGAGTAGTTCCGTCTGTGCCTAAACAGCCGATGACTGTTGAAACACCGCTGCTGATAATTTCTTCAAGGGTAATTTCTGGGGCCCTGGTAGACGGGCCTCCTTCTCCTCCGCCACCAAGAATATGAACGTGACTGTCAATGAAGCCTGGAGTAATAATTTTTTGGGAAGCATCTATAGTTTTAATTTTAAGGCCGCTAATTTTAATTTTTCCTGGAGAAGAAATAGCTCCGATTTTATCTCCTAGGATAAGAATATCTTTTTTCCCCAGGGGATTGGGAGCAAATACTTTACCATTGCGGATTAATGTAATCATCTTTTTCTCCTTGCCAAAGCTTAAAGAAAACTATGGTTATTTAAAAGCTAAATTATCACGACTTTTTCTTAATTTCAACAGAAAGGTGTAAGCATTTCCAAAACTATGATAGGTAATAATGGGAGGGATTTCGCTCATCACGGTATTAGTGATGATTCCTAGAAAGATCATTATTTCTTTGTTTGCCAGGATATTCTTAATTGTTACTTCGGGCTTGGACTTGATAGCTTCTTACTTGGAGCTCTTTTATTTTTTCTTGAGTTCCCTTAAAATAGGGCATAGTAATGAAAGATGCTTATTTTTGAGGATGAATTGAAAAAGTTTGAGCCGGTAATAAAGCGACTCTCTAACATTGCTCTTTTAGGTAAGAAAATTGTCATTAAAGGCAGAGATAATTTTATTAAGAGCGGTCCTAACATTATAGTTGGTAATCATATTGGAACTTTCAAAGATATAGCAATTTTATTCAAAATTGTACCCCGGCCGATTTTTTTTACAGCTAACAAGATGATATTTGAGAAAGACGAGTTCAATTTTCTCATCAAGAAACATCTCCGCCGCCACATAAAATTATTTGCTCCAGCAATTGAACTTTTCCTTAATCCCCTTAAGTCTTATCTCGTTAATTATATCTCAACCAATATAGGTAAGATTGGGACAATTCCGGTTGATATTTACTATGGGAAGAAATTGGCTATTCAAACCTGCCAGGATTACCTAAGAAAAGGCAGGACCATAATTGCTCTCCAGGGGAGGGGGCGGATTATAAAAAGTAACCCTCATCCTTACGTTAGCCCCTTTAGAAGAGGGGTGGCTATTATGGCTTACAACCTATGGCAAGAAGGCATCAAGGTTCCAGTGACCCCAGTGGCCATGTTTGGCACTCATAGATCCTTCCTTATTCCCTCTAAGGTCAAGGTGAACGTCGGCCAGGCTATGTATATTTCTAACTTTATTCAGCTTGGATTTTCAGAAGCTGTTAATAAATTTAAAGCAGCTTTAGAAAGAAGAGTAAAGGTACTTATGGCCGAAAGTTTATCTTCTTAGTTTTTCTTTATATTTTTTATTCGCCTTCAAAGCGAGCCATGATATCAGAATTTATTTTCAGGAAAAGATCATATCTTATTTTGACCCCCATTTCATTTCTTAACTTATATAAATAAGACTGGAGAAATTTATTTCTTTTGGCCTCCAACAGTTTTTTTCTTTGTTCATTTTTGTTTTTTTCGAAATCTTTACGAGTGACTTCTTTTCTGCCTAAAACTCTGAGCAAAGCATAACCATTTTCCAGTTCAACTGGCTGGCTAGCTTCTCCTATAGGTAGAGAAAAGGCCAGATGGTCAACCTCTGGATTCTCTCCGACCATACTCAGGTACTGACCTCGCTTATGTTCTTCGGCAGTTTTGTACTCAAGCCCATACTTTTCAGCCAAAATTTCAAGGTTTTTTGACCTTAGTTCAGCGTTGACTTTTTTCATTATTTCTAGGGCCTTTTGCTTTTTTTCACGGTCTATAAACTGTTTTTTTACTTCATTTTTTACTTCATCAAAACTGGCTGCGTGAGGGAGAGCAATTGTTTTTAATTGGACCACTCCCACTCCTTTGTAAGTATAAATCAAAGAGGAAATTTGTTGCTCTTTAAGTTGGAAGAGAGATTGACTGATTGAACCAGAAGGATCTATGTCTTCAATAGCTTGACCATCTTTTAAAAAGCCAGTTTTTCTTATCTTTAAGCCCAATTTTTGGGCAGCTACATCAAGATTTTTTTCTTTCTTTGCTATTTTTTCAAGATTAGAAATTCTTTTTTCAGCTTGATCTCTAGCTTTTTTTTCTTTGAGAATAGTTTTTATTTTTTCTCTAACTTCCTCCAGCGGCTTAGTTTTCGATGGCGTTTTTTGGCCAATTTTTAGGATAGAAATTCCATCCTTAAGCTCTATAAGCCCAGAAGTCTCCCCTTCAACCATACTATTTATTTTTTGTTGTTCCTCTGGAGAGAGCTTTCTCCAATCAAAAAGGCCCCAATCACCCCCCTCTTTAGCTTTTTCATCTTTTGAATACTTTTCAGCTAAAGCTGAGAAATCCTGACCGCTTTTGATTTTATCCAGGATGCCTTGAGCCTCGGCTCTTACCAATTCTTTTTCTTTATCTTGGAAGGGGAGATAAATCCGACTGACCCGAATCTTTTCGGGTTCCTTGAATTGAGAAAGGTTGTCGTTATAATATTTTTCAATTTCTGCCTCGGATAGCTGAATTTCAGGCTGGAGCTCATCGGTTTTGAGAAAGACCATTATCCCTTCTCTCTTTTCAGGAATATGAAATTTGGACTTATTCTTTTCAAAATACTGCTTTATTTCAGCTGAGGAAGGCTCTTTATCTAATTTTATCTTGTCACTCTCTATGACAACAAATTCCAGCTTAGCACTTTCATTTTCAGTTTTGTAGTTTTGCCAAATTTCATCTTCGGTAACCACAACTCCAGCCGAGATGATTTTAATAAATTTATCCAGGATGATTTCTTTCTTCAAGCTTTCTTCAAACTTAGCTAGGGGAATCCGATTCCAGTCAAGGATTTTTTTGTATTCTTGGAAGCCAATGAAATTACCATCTTTTTGGAAAACTGGATAACTCATAATTTTGGCTCGAATTTCATCAGGAGTAGCTTCTATGCCCATTTCTTTGGCCTTTTGAAGGAGAAGCGATTGCTGAATGATTTGTTCCAAAGTTTGCTGGGGGATGTTAAGTTGTTGGATGAGGTTTTTGTTGAGCTGTTTAAACTGTCTGTTCAAATTTTCCAGTTGTTGCCTTAAGCTTTGGTAATAGACATCTGCTGAGATTTTTTGGCTGCCGACAGTGGCAATAGTGTTAGCCGCCCTGGCTTCTCCTAAGCGGCCTGCTCCTCCCCAGACAGCGAAAATAGCAATTATGAAAGCAGCAATCACAATCCATAGGGTTGGAGCTAGCGATTTTAAATTTTTACGCATTGCTTTTAACATTTTCTTTACCTCAAAACTTATTTTATAATATTTTAGACCTTTACATCTAGCCTTAACTCATTTTTGTAAATATCTGAGTTATTCTGTTGAGCTAATTTTCTTGGAGAAGATAGCGGGAGATTATGAGACGTTGAATTTCAGAAGTTCCTTCATAAATGGTTAAAACTCGAGCATCCCGGTAGAGCTGTTCAATAAAAAACTCTTTGGAATAGCCATAGCCACCGTGAATTTGGAGGGCTTGATAAGCAATTTTATTGGCTGCTTCAGTAGCCAAGAGTTTAGCCATAGCTGCTTCTTTGCCAAATGGTTTGCCTTTATCGACTAAATCAGCTGCTTTGTAGGTTAGGAGTCTGGCTGCTTCCAATTGAGTAGACATGTCAGCAATCATGAACTGAATAGCCTGGAATTCTGATATTTTTTGGTTAAAAGCTTCTCTTTGTTGAGAATATTTGACGGCTTCTTCCAAAGCTTGCGAGCCTAAGCCTACGGCTTGGGCAGCAATGCCAATTCTTGATCCATCCAAACAGTGAAAAGCTACAGTGGCCCCTTTACCCTCGGGACCAAGCAAATTTTCAGCTGGAACCTGACAGTCTTCCAAAACAATTTCGGCTGTGACTGAGGAGTTGAGACCCATCTTTTCCTCGATTTTAGAAATTTTAATCCCTGGAAAGTTTTTTTCAACAATAAAAGCGTTTAATTTATGAGCTCCTGGTTGGATTTCACTTTTGGCTAAAATGATAAAAGCCTCAGCATTTTGGCCGTTAGTGACCCAAGCTTTAGTACCATTGAGAAGATAGAAATCATCTTTTTTTACTGCTTTTGTTTTTAGATTAGTAGCATCAGAACCAGCTCCGGGTTCACTTACGCTAAAAGCCCCCAGGAGTTCTCCTTTAGTGGCTGGAGGAAGATATTTTTTTTTCTGTTTTTCTGTTCCAAACTTATAGATGGAATAACAAAAAAGAGAGCAATGGACATTAATGATTACGGCCAGCGATGGAGATATTTTTGCCAGTTCTTCTAAAGTGAGAATGAAAGATAAATAATCAGTTTTTATGCCTCCATATTCAGCCGGAACGGTCATGCCCAGGATACCGAGGTTTGATAATTTTTTAAGTACTTCTAAAGGAAATTGTTGTTCCTTTTCTAAGCTTTTTGCTTTTGGTCTAATCTCTTTATGAACAAAGTCTCTGATCATTTCCCGTAAAAGTTGTTGGTCTTGGCTGAATTCAAAATTCATAATTAAAATCTTAAGCTAAGATTTTTATCCGGCTGAGGAATGCAAGTTTTTATTTATTCTTTTTCCCCTTGTTGAATAGAGGCCATAGCTTCTTATAACTTGTTTCCAAGTCTTCAATAACCACTTTGGTTTTACCCACAATAGGCATAAAATTTGAATCCCCTGTCCAGCGAGGAATTACGTGGAGATGATAATGGTCGGTTACTCCGGCCCCGGCACTCTGACCAAGATTCATTCCAGTGTTAAAACCATGTGGATGATAATGTTTTTTCAAAATTCTAAGGCTCATTTTGAGAAGATCAGACATTTCATCGGTAGTCTCTTTCTTAGCTCGTTCAAAAGCAGCTATGTGCCGGTAAGGAGCAATCATTAAATGGCCAGGAGTGTATGGGTATTTATTAAGCATGATGAAATTGTGGTCTCCTCTGAAGAGAATGTAGGCTTTACGGTCATCTTTTAACTTGAGGGCCTGACAGAATATACATTTAGTCATTTTGTATATTCTTTTGACATATTCTTCTCGCCAAGGAGCTGAAATATATTCCATTATTTGTTGATCATGTTTTTTAACAATTTACTGGGCTTGAAATAAAGAACTTTTTTAGGAGGGACATTAACTGGTTCGCCTGTGCGCGGATTTCTTCCGGAGCGAGCCCCTCTCTGGCGAAAACGAAAGCTGCCAAAACCTCTTAATTCTATTTCTTCTCCTCTCATAATGGCCTCTTTGATAGTTTGAAAAAAGAGATTAACTCCTGTTTCTGCTTCTTGTTTAGAGATATTCATTTCTTTGGCCAATTTGTTTATTAAATCAGCTTTAATCATCTTTTTCCTCCTTTTTGTTTTTTAGGGGGGGCTCTATGTTTTTAAGCTGATCCCTTATAATATCACCAAAAGTGAGACGATCATTTTGGCTGGCCATATATTTTTGATATTCTAGCTTTTGCATTTCTATCTGGGCCTGTTTGAAGCTTAAGGAGATTTTTTTATTATTTGGATTCATTCTAATAATCTTAGCCATCCGCTCCTCGCCTGGTTTAAAAACTTCTTTGGGGTTATCAATCCTCTTTTCATCCAGTTCTGAAAGGAAGACTACACCTTCAATTCCGGGTAGAATCTCAACAAAAACGCCGAAATCAGCCAGCCGGACTATCTTGACTTTAACCAAATCACCTATTTTCTGCCGCTTAAAGAAATCCTCCCAGATATCACCCTCCAGTTGTTTTAGGCCTAAAGATAGCTTTTGCTGGGCAACGTCAATTTTTAAGATGACAGCTTCTGTTTCCTGGCCAACCTGCAGTTTTTGAGAAGGATGTTTAATTTTTTCCCAGCTGATATCAGAAATGTGAATAAGACCCTCAATCCCTTTTTCCACTTCCATAAAAGCACCAAAATTGGTGATATTGGTAATTTTTCCTTTGACTCGAGCTCCGGGGCTATATTTTTGCCTTAATAGCTCTAAGGGGTGAGGTGTTACTTGTTTAAGGCCAAGGGAAATTCTTTTTTGAGTGGGATTAATGTCAAGAATGTTTACGGCTACTTCTTCCCCAGGAGATAGTATTTTTTTGGGATGAATTAATTTTCGGGACCAGCTAAGATCAGAAATATGAATTAAGCCTTCTATTCCCTTTTCCAGCTCAACAAAGGCTCCAAAATCAGTCAGGCTAACCACTCTGCCTTTTACCTTTTGACCTGCTCTATATTTTTCCTCAATGTTTTGCCAAGGGTCGGGAGTAAGCTGTTTATAACCTAAAGAAATTTTTTCCTCTTTTTCGTCAAAGTTCAGAACTACAACCTCCACTTCTTGGCCAACAGAGAAAACTTCGGAAGGGTGACTTACTTTGCCCCAAGAAATATCTGAGATATGGAGAAGGCCTTCTATCCCTCCTAAATCGATAAAAGCGCCAAAATTGGTTAAAGATTTAACCTGACCTTTAATCCTTTTTCCTTGACTAAGCTGACTAAAAACACGCCTCTTTCTCTTTTCTTTTTCATCTTGAAGAAAAAGTTTTCGAGAGAGAACGGCATTCTCGCTCCTGCGGTCGAATTTTATAACTTTAAACTTATAATTGTTGCCTATTAATTTCTCTGGCTCTCTAATGTGTTTAATATCGGCCTGAGACTCAGGCAAAAAAGCTTTAATACCCACATCAACGGTATAACCATTTTTTAATTTGTCTGTGACTCGGCCCATGATCCAGCTATTATGGTGATAGGCTTTTTCCAAGTTATCCAGAGCTTTTTGAGCTAATGCCTTCTTTCTGGAGAGAATTAAATATCCTTCCTTCAAATCACTCCTTTCGAGCATAGCCTCTACTTCCTGACCCAATTGAGGGGTTTGAGAATTGAAATTTAGGTTAAAATCTTCAATGGGAATAACCCCTTCTGATTTAAAACCAATATCTACTAGGACATGAGACGGGGTAATCTTGATTATTTTTCCTTTGATTATTTTTCCTGGAGATAGTTCTTGACTTTGGAATTGATAGCGTTCGATAAGATGCTGATAATCTTCAGATGAGATATTTTCTTCGTCTTCTGTTTTTTTTGTTATCTCGGCCATTGGACAAAATTCTCCCTTTGAAGCTGGTGGTCAAACCAGGCTTTAATTTTGGCCACAGCTTGTTGAATAGCTTCTGGAGGAGTAGAGGCTCCGCCAGAAAGACCAATTTTGTCAGCTCCTTTTAACATTTCAGGAGTAATTTGGTCAGCTTTTTCAATAAAATAAGTTCGAGGCAGAACCCTCTTTGAAATCTGGTAAAGTTTGCGAGTATTAGAGCTGTTTTTACCGCCTACGATAAACAGTGTGTCTACTCTTGAGGCAAGCTCGGAAGTAGATTTTTGCCGTGTTTGAGTTGATTCACAGATAGTATTATAAACTTTCAATTCCTCTGTTCTTTCAATTAGCAAAGCCACTATTTTACCAAAGAGAAATAGGTCTTGAGTAGATTGAGCCAGCACTGCTCTGGCTTTTTTAAAAGAAAGGTTCCTGGCCTGGACTTCATTTTCAATAATTATTACCTTACCTTGACCGTAGCCAATCAAGCCTTTTATTTCAGGATGTTCTCTATTGCCGACTATGACTATTTCTTCCTCTTTTCGGGCTAGCTTGGCTACCAGTTTTTGAATTTTTTTGACAATGGGACAAGTAGCATCGATAACTTCAATTTGTTTTTGCTTTAATAATTGGTAAATATGGGGCGAAACGCCGTGGGAACGAATGATGACTACTGTACCTTTATCAAGTTGATTTAGGTCTTCTCCAGATAAGATTCCTTTTTTATTCAAGTCAGCTATGACCTGAGGATTGTGAATAAGATCTCCCCAGGTATAAACCTTTCCTTTTTTTTTGAGTCTTGTTTTTTTGGCGATATTGAGAGCCCTCTTTACTCCGTAACACAATCCACAATTTTTTGCTACTATTATTTCCATTTTTCTACAGAAGATGATTGATTATACTATCTTAGATTAAGGCTGTTTGTCAATCCTAAATATAGGTATAATCTGAAGTTAGATTTATCATTGAGGAACTAGAAATGTACCAATTCCCTTACTTTGAATTTGAGAAAAGGGAAGAATTTTAGAAATAATGATTGTTTTTTAGGCCTCTAAGGTTGGCCAGAACTAAAGCTATCTGGCTTCTGCACTCTATTATAGACCATTGTTAGTTGCCCTTCTTTTTCATCAGAAAAGTGCAACTTTTAAAATTTGAAGAATAAGAAAAATTATCCTTTTAGTATCCTGCGCCATAACCATCTCGGCGGGAGTCGGCCCCACCATAAATAATCTTTTTTTCAGGCGGGATCATTATTCCTTGGGCCCCACCAAAATATTTATCATAAGCTTTAAGCATTATGATTTTATGGCCCACCTTTTCCAAGGCTTTAATTACAGAAGATGAAAGGCGAGATTCTACATAAAGACTTCCAGCTTTACCCAGGGAAGAATAAGTAAAGAAACGGGGAGCCTCGATGGCTTCATCCAAAGACATGCCGAACTCGATAATGTTGAGGATGATCTGGGTTAGAGAAGAGAAAATTCTTGTTCCTCCAGGAGATCCAAGGACAAGAAATGGTTTTTGCCGATGGAACATAATTAATGGTCCCATTGAGCTCAGAGGCCGTTTGCCTGGTCCTGGAGCATTGGCCAAATCAGGGTCTCGGGAAAAATCATCCATATGATTGTTGAGAAGAAAACCAGTGTCTTGAGGAACAATACCGGAGCCAAAAAAATGGTTTATATATTGAGTCAAGGAAACAATATTTCCTTCTCTATCGATGACACAAAGATGGGTAGTACTTTCTTTTTTAAGCTGGGAAGAATTGAATTGATGGTAAGGATAATGTTCAAGAAGGCGGTACGGTCTAATAAGAGAAACAATTTGCTTAGCATAGTTATCTGAAATAAGTTGCTTGAGTGGGATTGAAACAAAGTCTGGATCGGCGAGATAACGGTTTCTGTCAGCAAAAATAAGACGAAGCGCTTCGCTCAAGTGATGAATGTAAAGAAAAGAGTTATGTCCCCATTGCTTTAAAGGCCAGTGAGCACTTATTTTAAGCAGCTGAATTATATGAAGTCCCCCAGAACCAGGAGGTGGTATAGTATAAAGAGTGTAATCTTTATAGCGACCCCTCAAAGGCTTTTGTTCAAGCGGACGATAAAGAGCTAAATCTTTAAGAGTCAAAAGACCGCCCTTTTTTCTGACCGCTTGCACAATTTTTTGAGCAATTTTACCTTGATAAAATTCGCCAATTCCCTTAGAGGCAATTATTTTTAAGGTGTGGGCTAGAGCTGGGTTGCGGAAAAGATCTCGAGGTTCATAGGGAAGGCCTTGATTTAGGTAACAAGATTCCTAGCCAGCATTGAGAAGTAATTTTTCGTACTGGTCTTTATTAATATTGCTAAAAGTCTGACTGACTTTAAATCCCTTTTCAGCGATTTCAATGGCTCTAGCTAGAACTGAAGACAAACTTTTACTTCCATATTTATTGAGAACATAGGCCCAACCGGCTAAAGCTCCAGGCACAGCTACAGCTAGGCCATGAGTTCTGGACCATTCTTCTTTTATTTTTCCTTCAAAAAAGAACATTCGAGCTGAAGCCAAAGCTGGTGCTTTTTCTCGAAAGTTTATAATTGTAATTTTTTTCAGATGCGCCAGATATATAACCATAAAGCCTCCACCGCCTATGCCAGAGGCAAAAGGTTCACAGGCGTTTAAAGCATAAGCGGTAGCGATAGCAGCATCAACGGCATTTCCACTTTTTTTGAGCATGTCTAAGCCGGCTTGAGCAGCTAAGGGATGGGCAGCCACCACCATTCCATGGTGGGCGATGAAATTGTGGGGATGATGGCGGTCAACTGATGGGACATTTTTGCCTTTTGGCTGGAGTTGACAGCAAGAAAAGGAAATTAGAATAAAAATAGAAAAAAAGGTGACAGAAACTAATTTTTTTTGCCTTATGGATTTAATCTCCAATTGCTTATTCTTCCTCAAGAATCTTTGAAATTTCTTGCTGAGAGGGGAGTTCATTCAAGCTGTTAAGACCAAAGTGGGTTAAAAATTTGGAGGTAGTTCGGTAGATGAGAGGCCTTCCTGGGCCTTTTTTGCGACCAACTATTCTTACCAATTTTTTTTCTAGCAGAACTTTGAGAGTATGACTTGAATCTACTCCTCGTAAGTAAGAGATTTCAGCTGAAGTTACTGGCTGATGATAAGCCACAATCGAGAGGGTTTCGAGGGCGGCTGAGGAAAGTCTGTTTTTTTTCTCTTCTTTAAACAGACGGGCTATCCATTGATCATATTCAGGCTTGGTAGCAAAAATATAGCCACCACCAGTTTGGATGATCTGAATGCCTCTTTCATTGGAAGCATAATTTTCCCTTAGTTCAGCTAAGGCCTTGTTTATTTCATCTTCGGAATATTCGGCCAAAACTGCTTTTATTTTGTTCAAGGTTAAAGGCTCTAAGGAGACAAATATCAAGGATTCAATAATTTCTCTTAGCTGCTTTTTCATTATTTTCTTTTGAAGACCGGCTTATGCCGAAGCCAAACTTTAATTGAACGAAATAAACTCTCTTGAATGGCTAAAACCAATTTATTCTTGATTAACTCTAACAGGCCAAAAAAAGAAATGAAAGCTTCCTCAAGACAACTTTGTTGATAGAAGTAATCATAGAAATCCATATATCCATTTTCTTTGAGGATAGAGATAATTTCTTTCATCTTATCTTCAAGGCTGTATTCTTGGCCTTCAATCAGTTGCCACTTTTCCTTTTCCTTTCTTTTCATGACTAGGAGAAAGGATTGAGCCAAATCAAATAGAGAAATTTCATCTAAATCGGTTTCTTGACAGAGAGAAATAAAGGGAAGCGTCCGCCTTTTCCATTTCTTGAGTTCTTCGGCTTCCCGCTGTTTTAATAGAGCTGAGGCCGCTTTAATCATTTGATGCTGTTGGAGTCTATCGACCAGTATCCGGCGCTCGTCTTTTTCTTCTTCACACTTTTCTCGAGGAAGAAGAACCTGAGATTTGATATAGATAAGGAGGGAAGCTATGTACAAAAATTCAGCTTCTCGATTTAAGTTTATCTTTTCTTTTTGATCTAAGTAGGCTAAATACTCTTTGGTTATAGCCGCGATAGGAATATCGTTGATATCTATTTTTCTCTTGCGAATAAGAAAAAGGAGGAGATCGAGGGGTCCTTGAAAGAACTCTAAATTAACTTGATAACTTTCAGAAGAATTCATCCAATTAAATAGTCAACCTGTTTCATTATATTTAGAAGCCGATGGCCGATCTTACTTCCTCCATTGTCTTTTGAGCCACAAGACGAGCTTTTTTATTGCCCTCTTCCAGAATATCCCAAATAAGCTTAGGGTTTTTTTCAAACTTTCTTCTTTTTTCCCAGAAGGGGGTCAGCAGATTAAAGAGTGTCTTTATTAGAATCTCTTTACATTCCAGACAGCCGATAGCAGCAGTACGGCAAGCGTGAGCCAATTCTTGTCTTTGCTCTTTGCTGACAAAAGCCTTATGAAGAGTAAATACCGGGCAGTCCTGGGGGAGACCGGGATCTGTCTTTCTTTTACGCCTGGTGTCAGTCATCATGGTTTCTATTTTGCGGCGGATAATTTGAGGAGGGTCTTTGAGATAAATAGCATTTCCATAGGATTTACTCATCTTGCGTCCATCAGTCCCAGCTAGTTTAGGCACTTCGGTCAGCATAATTTGAGGTTCAGGGAAAACGGGACCAAAGAAGCGGTTGAATCTTCTAGTTATCTCTCTGGCTAATTCCAGGTGGAATGCTTGATCTTCACCCACTGGCACCATTTCAGCTTTATAGATAATAATGTCAGCAGTTTGAAGGACTGGATACCCTAAAAAACCGTAGGTATTTAAGTCCTTGTCTGGGAGCTCTCTTTGCATTTCCTTAAAAGTAGGTACTCTTTGCAGCCAGGGAAGCGGAATAATCATCGACAGCAGCAGGTGAAGTTCAGCATGTTCCTTTATTTCTGATTGAATAAAAAGAGTGCTTTTTTGGGGCTCCAAACCAATGCTTAACCAGTCAGCGGCCACTTCAAAAATATTATCTTTGATTGCTTTTGAATTTTGATATTCAGAGCTCAGAGCATGCCAGGTGACTATAGAGTAGAAACAGCGATATTTGTCCTGTAGTATGAGCCAATTACGCAAAGCTCCAGCCAAATGACCTAAATGAAGAGGGCCAGTAGGCCTCATACCGCTGAGGACCGTTTTTTTTCTTTTTTCCATTTTTTAAATGAAAATAATGGAATAAATTATAATCTGGATAGGACGAATAATTATATCCAGCAGCCCCATGTAAATTAGAGCTAAGATGATCAAAAAGCCAAAGGGGCGAATTCTATCATATTTAGAGGCCGCTTCTTCGGAGAGCAAACCCATCAGGACACCACTACCATCAAGCGGAGGAACAGGGATAAGGTTAAAAATGGCTAGATAGGCGTTAATTATCACTCCATAGAATAGAATAAGAGCTAGGCCTTCCAAGGGGTAGAAGCCGCGGGGAAGAGCTGCTCTTCCTAAAAGAAGGCTTTTTAAAAAATAGCCCACATTTGGGCTTAATATCTTGAGGATTACTATGCCAATTAAGGCTAGGGCTGAGGCGGCTAAATTGGAAGCTGGGCCCGCTGCCGAAATCCAGAGATTGTCGCGGCGGGGATTTCTTAAGTTTAAAGGATTGACAGGCACAGGCTTAGCCCAACCAAAAGCAGGGGCTCCGATGATAACCAAAATTAAAGGGAAAAGCACGGTTCCCAAGGGATCAATGTGGGCCAGAGGATTGAGAGTAACTCTTCCTAGACTGAAAGCAGTGGGATCTCCCATTTTTAAGGCAGCCCAGCCGTGAGCTGCTTCGTGGATGGTAATAGCAAAGAGTAGGATAAAAAGGCTGACTACAATAAATATTATATTCATTTTAAACCAGAGGTAATTTATAACATATCAAGCGATAAGGGTAAAGAGCAAAAAAAGCAAAGCATTTTCTTAGGGTAGGCCTTGAAATACCACATTTAAGACAAGCTTTGCCGGCGTTACCAGACTTTTGATAATAAAAGATCCATTTTAATCGCTTTATTTGATTTGCATCCATGCAGAGTATTATACAAAGATGTCTATGAAACCCACAGTTTAAGGATTGTCTCTGAAATAATTTCCTTTGAGTCTTTTGGTTGGACCTTTTGATAGAATATATCTTGAGGCTTAATTATTATGTTTGGCTCAGCTTCACAGAATCCATGACACCCAGTGACTTTGATTTTGACTTTATCCTCTAGATTTATGGTATAGGTAAATTTTATACTAAACCTCTATATTTACATGCGAGAGCTACCCTTTGTATGGCAATCATATAAGCGGCATCACGAGTGTAACATGCTTTTTCTTTGGCAAGGTCAGCAATTCCTCGATAAGCAGTTTTCATCTTGGATTCCAATCTTTCCAAAACCTCTTCTTTTGACCAATAATAATTCGTGTTATTCTGAACCTGTTCAAAATAGGAGCAGGTTACGCCACCGGCATTACAGAGAATGTCAGGTATGAGCAAGATATCTTTTTGTTTGATAACTTCATCAGCTTCAGGGGATATGGGCCCATTCGCAGCTTCAGCTATGACTTTTACTGTATCGGAAATCATGTTCACATTATCTCCACGAATTGTATTTTCAGTTGCAGCAGGAATTAGAACAGTCACATCCTTTGAAAGCCAAGCATCTCCATCTTCTTGTTTCCAGCCAAGTTCCTTTGCTTTTTTAGCATCAATTGTTCCAAATTTGTCGGTAATTCTTTCCGGTGATGTGCTTACGATATATTTGGGATCAATTCCGCTTTCGCTAGTATATGTGTATGGTTTTTTATCTTTGGTATCCCAGCATGCCATTGAAATGACTTTCCCACCGTATTCTGTGAAAAGTTTACAAGCAAACTGAGCTACATTCCCAGAGCCTTGAATAGAAGCGGTCGCATCTTTTATATCTATGCCAAGGTCTTTAAATGCCTCGCGGATATTGTAAATTGTACCGTATCCAGTTGATTCTGTTCTGCCAAATGAACCACCTACGCCTAGCATTTTGCCTGTAATGACTCCGGGTTGTTTAGATCTAGCAATCGTTTCATATTCATCCATCATCCAAAGCATATGCTGTCCTGTTGTCATCACATCTGGTGCAGGGACATCCAAATTTGGGCCAATGAATTCCCAAACCTTTCTGATGTAGCCCCGGCAGAGCTTTTCTTGTTCTTCTTCACTCATTTCACGAGGGTCGCAAATGATCCCTCCTTTGGATCCGCCTAATGGAATATCGACCACTGCGCATTTCCAGGTCATCCACATCGCAAGAGCACGGACTGTATCAATAGTTTCGGCAGGATGGAATCGAATCCCCCCTTTTCCAGGGCCACGGCTTGTATTATGCTGCACACGTAATCCTTTGAATACTTTAACTTCACGATTATCCATCCTCACAGGTATAGTAAATTGGATTTCCCTTTCAGGCTCGCGTAAAAGAGCTCGTGTGCCTAGATCTAGATTAAGTTTTTCTGCGACAGCATCAAATTGCTGTTGCGCCATTTTATATGGATTAAACTCTTTTACCATTATTCCTCCTGTTTTTAGGCAATATTATAATTTATTTTTTATCTATATTATCAAATTTTAAATCTTTCTTTTGTAAATTTATAATAATTTGTAACATTGTATAGTCTCTTTTTTAATTTAAAACATTTGTTTTAGTAGAAGGTAATATCACTTTCTTTTCGATTTGGTTTGTTATAGTTTTTTTAGTTCTTGGATTGATATGGTTTCCTTGGTGTTTTTCATTTTTTATTTCTTTTTTATTTACTTCTTTAAAATGGGACCAACCTTTTTGATGTTTGTCTAAGTATGATAGTTACCATCTACGATAACTACTGGACCGATAGCACAGCATCCTAAACAAGTGATTGTTTCCAGACCAAATTGCATGTTCTTTGTAGTTTCCCCTGCTTTCATTTCCAGTTTTCTTTCAAATTCTTCCAGAATTTTTGGTGCTCCTCTCACATGAAGGCAGTTCCCAAACAAACAGTTACAAGGTGCTTGCCTCCATAATTTTATTAGCTATCAAAGTTCTTTTCTTTATAATTTAGGAATAAATTATGAATATTAAACTTAGCTTTTAGATTTTGCATGGATTCAATCTAAGAAAAAGGAATAAAAATAAAGAAAGATGCTGCTGAACTTAAATTATTATTGCTCCTCTTAAATATTATAAAGAAATAAAAAAATTATTAGTAAATTTTATATCAGATGTAGTGAATATTTGTCAAGAATATTCTCAGAGATGTAAGCGTCCTAATCTTCGTAATTAGTAAGAAGCCTTAAATAAAAAGAATGATAAGGTAATAGCTTGTTATTATTAAAAAATAAGAAACTTATATAGCCTGGATTATTTACGAGTCGAGGTTGCTGCAGATAAAGAAGTACAGGGCACGAAGTTGTGGGCCTCTAGCGCCAATGTCCTGTAAAGAAGCAGATGCAGCAAGGGCGGTTTGCCCTGAGGGTAAAAGATGCCGATTATGATTAAAATAAAGTTAAAAGAACTAAGTAATTTTAATAGGCTTACCAAAAATCATGATAAAAAGCAGATATCAATGAAAATAAATAAAGGATCGGCAGATTTTATGAATTATTCAGGTTAATTCTAATTGAGAAAATAGGCTGTAGCCTTATAAAAAAGACATATACTGTTTTATTTCATAGTCACTTACCTGTTTTTCGAATTCTTTGGAGACATTCTTGTTGTAATTCTCAATTTCCCACAGTTTATTAGCAATGAATTTATTAAAAATATGATCTCCCAAGTAATTTCTGGCCAACGAACTTTTTTTCATGATTTTAATAGCTTCTTCCAGGCTGCCGGGAAGGGTTTTGATATGATGAGATTTTTGGCGGTGATTGCTCATGTTGTAAATATTTTCTTCGACTGGCTCAAGCAGTTCATATTTATTTTTAATGCCTTCCAGGCCAGCAGCAATCATGATAGCCAAGGCTAAATAAAGATTGCAGGCCGGGTCGGCACATCTGAGTTCAATCCTGGTAGCTTGCTCTTTCCCTGGTTGATATTCAGGTACCCGGATATAGGCAGATCTGTTTCTCTGCCCCCAGGCAATATAAACTGGAGCTTCATAGCCTTCTATTAGCCGTTTGTAGGAGTTTACCCACTGAGAAAGGATGGCTGATATTTCTTGAGCGTGCCTCATGAGTCCAGCCATGTAGTAGCGGGCATTATCTGAGAGGTGATATTGGCCGTTTTTACTGAAAAAAAGATTTTTACCATCTTTCCACAGAGATTGATGGACATGCATGCCGCTTCCGTTCTGGCCGTTAAGGGGTTTGGGCATGAAAGTGGCATGAAGGTTATACATGCGGGCCACTTTTTTGGTCATATAACGAAAGAGCATGCCTACATCAGCCATCTCTAAGGCGCTAAGATATTTGAGGTCGACTTCATGTTGGCCATGAGCCACTTCATGATGATCGTATTCAGTTTCGATGCCCATTTTTTTTAGGAACAGCTGAATTTCTTTTCTGATCCCTCCATGACGGCCACTGAAGAAATAGCCACCTTCATCTAGAGGACGGGCTTCTTTATTGTTAGCAAAAATAAAAAATTCAAGCTCAGGTCCAATTTTAACATCTTCAATGTCCATTTCTTTTCTGGCCTTGGCCAAAGTTTTTTTCAAAACGTAGCGGGTGTCCCCTTGATAATGTTGGCCTTCAGGAGTGAAAATATCTCCGAACATAATCGCTTCTCTCCAGCTGGTAATTCCATCAAAAGCTCTATATTCCCATGGGAAGATTCTAAACGTTTTAGGGTCTGGTTTGATTATCAAATCACTTTCTTCAATGCGGACGAAGCCTTCAACCGAAGAGCCATCAAAGCCTTTGCCCTGGCGGAAAGTAGTTTTTAATTCATAGCTGGGAATGGCAAAGTCCATTTGCCTTCCCAGAATATCAGGGAAGGCAATCCTGACAAATTCAATTTTGTGGGCAGGATTAAGGACAGTATCTAGAACTTCTTCTTCATTTTCATAACCGAAGTTTTTTAATGGTTTGCCAGCTACTTTTTGCATTTTTCCTCCTTTTAATTTTTTCTAGGATGATGAAAGCACCCCCAAAACATGGAGGAGTGAAATTCCTCATAAAGAAATGAAATTTGGCATTGATTTCCCTCCATCCTTGCCAAGACCCGCCCACCCACCACTATGGGCTCGGATGTGAGAAAATCGCTGCCTATATAAGTATGACCTTTTTCATTATTGGCTATCACGGTTTTAGTGATGTTTATAAAGATGATTTTTGTTTGACCAAAAAAAAGAATTTTCATACTATTCAATTATTACTAGGTATATTCAGATGATCTTTTTGACATAAGAATAATATATTATAAACGGTAATTATATTTGTCAATAATTAATTTAAAATAAAATATTATTGTAATATTATTATAAATAAATAAAGACAATTGTATGGAGGGAATTATGGCTGATGAGTTGGATAGAAAAATAATCGGAGTCTTGAATAAAAATGCAAGGAAGAGCTTTAGAGAAGTTGCCAGAGAAGTTCAAACTTCAGTTACAGCCGTGATAAATAGGATTAAACGCTATCAAAATTCGGGGATTATCAAGGGGTATATTCCTGTGGTTAACCCGGAATACTTTGGACTAAATTTAATTGCCATTATTGCTTTGCGTATTTCCAAAGGAAAATTGTTAGAAGTTCAAAATGAAATAGCCAAAGATGTGCGGATAACAGCTGTTTATGATATAACCGGCGAATGGGACTCTTTAATCATTGGCTATTTTAAGGACAGGGCAGATTTAAATGATTTTATAAAGAAGACTCTTTCCCTGAAAAATGTGGATAGGACAGTAACTCATATTGTTTTAAATGTAGTCAAAGAGGAAAAAAGAGTTGTTGTTTAGAAAAAAAATATGTTAAATAGATATTTTTATTTTCTTGACAGAGGTGTATAATCTAGAGCAGATTGTTTTTAAATTAAAAATGGAGAGTTGAGATGGCCCAAAAAAATCATTCTTCAATAGGGCATCATTATATTGTTGAAGCTTCTGGCTGTGATCCTAAGATAATAAGTAGTGTGGAAAAAGTACAGCAAATATTAGTCAAGGCAGCTGAAATAGCCGGGGCCCAAGTTTGGTCTGTGTCAGTCAACCGTTTCCCTCCTAATGGTGTGAGCGGAGTCATTGTTATCTCAGAGTCTCATATCTCAACTCATACCTGGCCAGAGTATGGCTATGGAGCTCTTGATTTCTACACTTGTGGCAACGAAACTGATCCGGAGAAAGGTGTATTTTATGCTGTAGAAGCCTTTGGTGCTTCTACATCCCATATTACAGAGATTACAAGAGGTATTGACGAAGGAGATAGAATTTATTACCACAGTTTTATTACTTGGGAAGAAGATTTTATCGCTGATAAGAAAAAAGATAATTAAATTTAAACTTTTATTTTAAACTCCAGTCGCGATTGTAAATTTATTTTACAGTTTTTTGGCTGCTAAATTTCAAAATTAGATTTTTCCCCTGACTATAATTAGACTTTTGATTTTTTGATTGGCATAAATTTTGCTCTTTCTATAGTTGATGAAAAATAAAAAAAAGAACTTGGGGGAAGCCTCCTCATTTTGGCAAGAAATTAATATTTTTATATAATATCTATATGAAAAATAGAATTATTTTTTTTCTAATTATCCTTTTGGCCACTTCCCTTAATCTTTTGGCTTTTACTCAGGAAAGCAGTATAGATGAGCTTTTAGACAGGATTAAAAATTCACTAAAAATGAAGAATGCAGAAAGTTATCTAGAAAATTTTTTACCAGAAAAAAGAGAAGAAGAAAGAGAAAAAATAAATTATTTACGGCCATACCCTGAGGTTAATGAAGTCACCATTTTCAAAGTTAAAAATCCAATTTTGGCTGGGGATAAAGGGTGCCTTTTCCTACAGGTTTTCTTCCATAATTCTTATTTTGTTACTATTGAGACTTGGCAACTTGAGCTAATGAGAAAAGATGGCCGCTGGCTGATAGCAGATAAGAAGGTATCGCCAGGGCTGAGGGAACTTTATAAAATAAAAATTCCAGCTGATAAGATAGAAAAGGTTAAATTAATTGAGATTGAACATGTAGATATCAAGCTTATTTTCAAAGATGCCCTTCTTTTCTATGATAATATTCCAGAAGAAGAAACAGCTCTGCTGGTGATCGGTCGGGGTCGTTTTCATTTTTCACCTTCAGATCCTAAAGAAAAGCACCAGCTTGAATTATTGTATAAAAAAGATTTTCTTGAAGATAAGCTTAATTATTGTTATTTAAGATTTTCTGATTCTTTTTTTAAAAGAAAGATAAAGATTTACAGGCAAGAAGGCAGGTCATCATATCATATATCTAAATCGGAAATAAATAGAGCCTATTCTCTTTTTGTTAAGCATTATCCTCGGTCATTCACTATAGAAAATTCCTGGAGTAAAGAGTTGCTCTCTTTTTTGCCTCAAGGTGATGAAGCTGTGTTTGAATTTGAAGGACAGAAGATAGGGAAATTCAGCTATGTTTATTCTCCTTTAGCCCGGGAAGAAGTGAGCCTTTATAAATGGAAAGGAGAGAAGATAATCAATCTTTATAGCCCAATGGAAGAAAAAGAGCTGCCGAAATTATATGTTTCTTTTGGGCGGAAATTTGATATCAATGACTATGATATTGCCATTGATTTTAATCCCAAAGATTGCTACCTTTCTGGCAAAGCAAAGGTTGGAATAAGTTCGCTCGTCTCTGGCCTTGATGGTCTTAAGCTCAAATTTAATCCCAACCTCGAGATTTTAGGAATTTTTGATGAAGAAAAGCGTCAATTGTTTTTCACCAAAGATAAACTCAGAAAAATATTATACATTTATTTCTTTTTGCCTCTACCTAAAGGGAAGAATACTTCGGTAGAGATTTTTTACCGGGGAAAAATTATACCTCCCCGCCAGATTGCTGATGTCTTAAGGAGTGGCCAGTTCAATGAGACTTTAATCTTTATACCTCCTAAGTATGATACATATCTCTACAGCCAATCCTCTTACTGGTATCCTGCTCCTAATACTATTGATTATTTCCAGGCCCGCTTAAGAATAATCGTCCCTCCAGACTATAGATGTATTGCCAATGGTCAGTTAGTAAAGACAGAAAAACTGAGAAGTGTTGAAAAAGTAGAAGAAATTGAGAAAGTAGGCAGTACCTCCTACACCTTTCAAACGAAACGTCCTTTGAAATATCTTTCTTTTATAGTTGGTAAATTTATTGAAGTTGAGAAAGATTTGTCTTCTTTACCCCTTCTTTTTTTAAGATCTTCTGATCTTATCTATCAAAAAGGATTATATTTAAAAGAAGCTGAAGATATTCTGAATTTTTATACTAGAAAATTTGGACCTTATCCTTATGAAAAATTAACTATTGTTCAGAGAATTTGGCCGACTAGTGGAGGCCACAGTCCAGCTTCCTTTATTATTCTCAATGAATTGCCCAGAATTCCAGGCAAAGGCCGCTTAGTCAGCCGGGCCAGCCCCGTAGATTTTTCCCGATGGAAAGAATATTTCATTGCTCATGAAATTGCTCACCAGTGGTGGGGACAAGCGGTGACCTGGAGAACCTATCATGATCAATGGTTAAGTGAGGGCTTGGCCCAGTTTTCCTCTATCTTATATTTGAAAGAAAAATATGGAGAAAGAGATTTTATGTCCATAGTTAAAACCCTCTCTCGATGGGTGAGGAAGAAGTCAGAATGGGGTTCTATAATTATGGGTTCACGCCTTAGCTATTTTGATTTTGAAGCCTATCAAGCTATAATCTATGATAAATCTTCTTTAATCTTAAACATGCTTAAAGACCTGCTGGGAGAGAAACGTTTTTTTGATGGTTTAAGAAAATTTTTTAGTGAACATAAATACCAAGCGGCAACCACGGCTGATTTTTTCCATACTTTCCAGAGGGTTTCAGATTTCGAACTGAAGCCCTTTTTTGAAGGCTGGTTTAAAAGCCATGACTTGCCTCAGGTTAGATCATCTTATTCTGTGGTTAAAAAAGATAAAAAATATTTTCTTGAATTTAGCTTCTCTCAGCCTAAGAGTTTTTTTATTTTCCCTTTATGGATTGAATGGAATTTAGAGGGGAAAAAAATTATTAAGAAGCTCATAATTAAACGTCTCAACAACCGCTTTTCTTTTTGGCTGGAAGCCAAACCGAAAAAAATAAAAATTAATAGCTACGAAGCTGTTCCAGGGAAATTCTATTAAAGTTTAATTACAAATTCTTATAAAAATCTGCTTCATTAATATTTAATCTTTTGATCATTTCATTCAAGGTGGTGGGCTTAATTCCTAAAAGAACAGCTGCTCTTTTTTGAACACCTTTAGCTCTTTTTAAAGCTTCCATTATGGCTTTTCTCTGGAAAGATTGAGTCTGTTCTTTTAGATTTAGATTGGAGCCAAAATCAAGAAAATATTCTGTTTTTCGGGAGTGACGTTCAAGTAGAAAGGGAGGGAGATTAGCCCGAGTGATAAGCTTGGATTTAGTTAAAACAACTGCCCTTTCAATGAGGTTTTCCAACTCTCTGATGTTTCCCGGCCAGTCATAATCTTCAAATATTTCCATAACATCTTCAGTGACTCCAACTATTTCTTTATTATTCTGTTGGCTATATATATCTAAAAAATGTTTAACCAGAAGAGGGATATCTTCTTTTCTTTCTCTCAAGGGAGGAAGCTCGATTTTTATGACGTTCAATCGATAAAAAAGATCTTCTCTAAATTTTTTTTGGATGATTAAATCCTCCAGTTTAGAGTTAGTGGCAACAATAACCCTGACATCAACCCTAATGGTTTTTGTCCCTCCTAACCTCATGAATTCTCGATCTTGGAGCACTCTTAGCAATTTGGCCTGAGTTTCAAGGTTTAGAGATGAGATTTCGTCAAAGAAGATAGTGCCTTTATCAGCGGCTTCGAAGAGGCCTTTTTTATTACTCACTGCTCCCGTAAAGGCCCCTTTGACATGACCAAAAAGATGGCTCTCCAAGAGATCGGGAGGTAAAGAACCGCTATTAACCACGATAAAAGGAAAATCAGCTCGGTCACTGTTTTGGTGAATAGCTCTAGCTACAAGTTCCTTGCCAGTGCCGCTTTCTCCCTGAATAAGAATAGTGCTTCGGGTTGGAGCTGAGGCTTTGATTACTTCGAATACATTGCTCATCACTTTACTTTTGCCGATTATATTTTCGAAACTGAATTTCCTTTTTAGTTCATCTTTTAAACGGAGGTTTTCTTGGAGGAGCCATCTGTGTTTGATGGCTCTTTTTACTGTCAGCAGCAATTCCTCATGCTTGAAAGGTTTTTGGATGTAATCAAAAGCACCCATTTTCATTGCTGAAATAGCTGATTCAAGAGAAGCATAAGCAGTAATGATAATAATTACAGCATAAGGATCTATTTTTTTAAGGCCTTTGAGAACAGCCAGACCATCCAAACCAGGCATTAGAAGATCAAGGAGGATAAGGTCAAAGTTTTGAGAAGCGTGTTTTTCTAGGGCTTCTTCTCCACTCGAAGATATCTCTACTTGATAGCCTTCCGGAGAAAGCAGATCTCCTAAGACTTCATGAATAATGGGTTCATCATCAATGATGTGGATGGTGCCTTTATTCGCCATTTTAATTTGAAGAGACAGATTTATTTATCTTTTTTCTTTTATCTAAATCCATGGGAATATAAATGGTAAAGAGTGAGCCTTTATTTGTTTCACTTCCCACGGTAATTTGGCCTTCATGCTCTTTTATAATAGCATAACTTATTGATAATCCAAGCCCAGTTCCCTTACCCAATCCTTTAGTTGTAAAAAAAGGATCAAAGATATGGGGAAGGTGCTGGTCTTTGATCCCTCTGCCTGTGTCTTTTATTTTAATGATGGCTGTTTTATTTTCTTGACTGAGCTCAATGGTAAGCGTTCCTCCTTCAGGCATAGCATCGATAGCATTTAGAATAATATTGATAAAAACCTGCTGCAGTCTTTCCCCTTGAGCCCAGATTGGCTCTAGAGGAGAAAGGCTCATTTCCAACTTTATATTTAATGTCTTCAGTTTGTAATCAATTAAAGAGACTATTTCTTGGAGGCTTTCTTTAAGGTCAACATGATAAAATGATGTTTCTGAAGGATTGCGAGCAAAGTTAAGGAGGTTTTTTATTATCCGAGCTACCCTATCTGTTTGAGCTTCTATTTTTTCCAGGATCTGAGAATGCTGAGAGTTGGATAATTTTTTCTCCAAGATCTGGATATAGCTAGAAATACCTGTTAAGGGAGTATTAATTTCGTGGGCGACACCGGCTGAGAGGAGGCCGATAGAAGCTAACTTTTCAGAAGTAAGAAGTTGCTGTTGAAGAGATATTTTTTCTGTAATATCCTCAAATACAATGACTGTTCCGTAGGGACTCATTTTATTATCGAGCAGAGGAGTCTTGGCAATGTCAAAGATCTTTTTCCCTCCAGTGGGCATCTCTAAAGTAATTTCACTCAAGAGGCGAAATCCATGCTGAGTGTCTGTAGGGAAGATAGCCTGAAAATTTTTTTTACCCAAAACTTCTATTAAGTTTTTGTTAATCACTTCTTCCTTTTTGTGGCCAAAAGTTTCTTCCAAAATTCGGTTCCAACCTATAATTTTTCCTTCCTGATCGAGAACGGCTACGCCTACAGTTAAGCTTTCAATAATATTCTCGCTGTATTCTTTTAATCTTTCCAGTTCTACAGCTCTTTGGTTGGTCTGGTTGTAAAGATAAGCATTTTCTAAGGCTAGCGCTACTGTCGAGGATATCGTTCTCAACAGCTCCCAATCTTCTGAATTGAGATAGGTATTATCTATTTTTTTACCCATACCTAAGCAGCCGATAAGATTTTCTTCTACCTTCAAAGGCATTAAATGAAAAATGCCCCATGTGGAAAGATTGTTGGCTGAGTAAAAAGTAAGGTAATCTTTTTTTCTTAAGCTTTGAAACAGATGATGGTCAAGAATTATTTTATTGGCGGAAGAAAGAAGTTTTCCTTTGGCTTTAAATATGGAGAGAGTTTTTTGATCGTTGTCTGCAGGAAGAAGTAGAGCAATCGATTTTAAAGAAAGAGCATTGCCAATCAATTCTAGGAGAGCCTGGGATAATTTATCCAGATTCCTTTCTCTGGTTAATTCTTGACTGATTGAGAGGAGGGTTTTTCGATATTTATAGCTTCTTTTATAAATAGCTCTGTCTATCAGTGATTGAAAGAGTTTTTTCAGAGGGGAAAAAAGGGTGGCACCCAGAATTATGGCCAATATGCCCAATATTAGAGCATTAAGTCTATTCTCAGAAAAAATTTTTGTCTGGGAACTGACAATAAAGTAAAGAATGGCAATGACTACATAGGAAGAAACTAAAGTAAAAGCTTTTTTAAGGAGAACTTCAAAGTCCATAAGTTTGTAGCGGGAAAGAGAATAAGCAAAAGTCAAAGGTACGATGGCTTGGAGAACAACGGTTAATTCAGCTATTTTAGAGGGAGTATGACCAGCTACAAAGGGCAAAATATAGAAGGCTGTGAAAGGAAGAAAACCAATACTAAGACCGTAAGCTATCCAACGTAGTTGCTTTTTTATTAAGGAATTAGAAGATTGAAAAGAGCCATAAAAAATGACAAAGAGAGTAGCAAGGCAGAATAAAGCAAAGTGGAGAAGGCCTATTTTTTCTGCTGCTTGAAAGAGAGGATATATAAAAGCATCCCCTAGTTTCTGGAAAGTAGGTAAGTGAAGGAGAATATTCAAGACCAGCAGTAATAAGGCAGGAAGATAGAAGAAATAGACTGAAGAAGACCTTTTCTTTATGGGTTTTTTCCTTTGAGGAAAAATGAGAAAGAAATTAAGAAGCAGAGGCGGGAAGAAGAAAAAGGCTGCTTTATCCAGCCAATAAAATAGGCTGTCCAGAGTATCCATTTCTCCCGTTGGAGAGAAAATGTAAAAGGAATAAAAAGTTAGACACAAGAAATAAAAGAAGATATAAGGCATAGAAAAAGGCTTTTTGGAATTGACGAAAACGATAAAGCCAATAACTAAAGTTGTCAAACCTAAGAGGGCCAGATAGTAGTAGATAAGCTCGGTTCCCTTTTGGCTTAAATAAAAAGAAGGAAAAATAAGCTCCCCACCTCTGTTAATTTGATAAGTGACTTTTTGGTTAGCCGCCCAGGCTTGCCACCTATTTTTAGCTATATCTATTTTATTTTTGGTTAAATTATTGTTAATAGAATAGAGAATATCCCCTTTTTTTAGACCAGCTAAATAGCCAGGACTGTCTACTTCGACTTTTACGGCTATCAGGCCTTGTGATTTCTTCTTCCAGGTAACTCCATCAGTAGGCTCTTTCCACCCTACTTTTTGGTAGATATTGGCTATTCCTAAGGCTAATAAAAGGAGAACAGGGAAAACTCCTAAATAAATTTTTTTATTCATAGTTTAAGAATAAACTCATTCTCTTTTTTTTATCTTAGATAATACAAATAACTGAGTTTTCCTCAAAAAGTACATGGCAGGGTTAATTTAAAATATGTCTTTCCCCTGATCTAATAGACCATTTTATACTTGACTGCTTAAGGAATTTCCTTAAAGCTATATTTTCCTTTAAGCCCAAAGGTTTTGTATTGCGAGAGAGAAAAGTACTCATATAGTCATACTTAGGCTTCTTTATGGTTTGGGGATGACTGGAACTGTCACTTAGATAGAAAAACGAGGCCGCTCCAGCTCTTTTTTGGTAAAAATAGAATAAGAAAACTGAAGCTAAGAGCAAGCTGAGGATAGCCGCTATTACTTTATTTTTCACTGTTTTAAAGATAAACTTTTACTCAAATTTTGTCAATAAGGTGTGGTTTAGTAAATCGTCGAAAGCAGGAGAAAACTATCCTCTTCTTCGATAGAGAAATTCACCCTGGGGATCATCCCTGGAGGCTATTTACATTTTAACCAGGATGGCCAAAAATCATTAGTTGAAAAAGGATGAAGTTTGGTCAGAGGTTGTGAAAGGCTATAGCCTCTACTTCTAAAAATTAAGATCTATCTTATTTATATTAAATAAGATAGATAAGGAGGACGGTAATCATTAGAGAAACTTAGAGAGGCCTTATCAATTTGACAAAAAAAATAGTATAACCTAATATTTGTTTGGTTAGAGGAAAATAAAAATTTCAGGAAAAGAATGCCATATTTTTTATGTCGATTAGCCACCGAAGAGGGACAAACTTTTTCCCAAAGTTTTTTTGCCCCTTCCCCTCAAGATTGCAAAGCTCATTTTGAGGCCAAGGGACTATGTGTCCTCTCGGTTAAAAGAGATTGGAAAAGATTAAAATTTCCAGGCTTAACCTTGGAAAAAAAGATTAAAGACAAAGACATAATCGCGGTTAATCAAGAGTTAGTGGCTCTCATCAAAGCTGGCTATCCCATTCTCAAGAGTATTGAGATTATTGGCAGTCGGGTTAAGAATACTCATTTAAAAGAAGTTTTAATGAAAGTAGAAGATGAAATCAGAGCTGGTAAATCGCTTTCTGAGGCTTTTGCTCCTTATGAAAAAAATTTCTCCAAGGTTTATACAGCTGCCCTTATGGCTGGTGAACAGAGTGGCAATTTAGCCAGTACAATCAGCCGTTATATTAACTACGCAAAAATAATATCCAAGACAAAAGCGAGAATAAAGTCCGCCCTGAGTTATCCAACTTTACTTCTTTTCTTTTCTTTTTTTCTATTGACTGTCCTTATTAATTTTATCCTTCCTCGTTTTTCTGATTTTTATAAAGATTTTGAAGCCCAACTTCCTGGAATAACGAGATATTTAATGTCATTTTCGCTGGCTATCAGAAACAATTTTGTTTTAATTGCTAGTTTAATTATCCTTCTGGCTTTGATATATCTATGGCTTAAAAAGAAAGAGAAAACCCAGATAGTAATAGATAAATTAAAATTAAAATTGCCCTATGGTGGGCTGATCTGGTTAGAATCAGGAATTTCGCTTTTTTGCCGGACTTTAAGCCTTCTTCTCGAAGGAGGAATTTCTCTTCTTTCGGCTGTAGGGGTGGCAACTCAAGCTGTACCCAATAAATTCTTGACTCAACAACTCAAGCCGCTGCCTGATTATATTCGAAATGGAGAAAGCCTCTCAGATTCACTCAAAAAATGTGGTTGTTTTCCACCATTGGCCTTAGATATGGTCAGAATAGGAGAGACTTCGGCTAATCTCGAAGGCATGCTGATTGAGGTGGCTGATGTCTATGATGAGAGAGTGCAAACGAAAATTAATACTTTTGTTTCTCTTATTGAACCCGTTATTATCATTTTTATGGGCCTGATTGTAGCGGCCATGCTTCTTTCTATTTATTTACCTATTTTTAACATAATAAGGGTAGCTCGTTAAAGGATCGAAGATGAATAAATCAACAAAAGAAGAATTAAAAAAAAGAGTTGAATCGGAAGAAGAGCAAATCAAAAAATTAGCAGCCAGATACCATGTTCCTTATATTGATCTTTCCTCTTATTCTATGAGTCGAGAACTGGTCCAATCTTTTCCTGTAGATTTTTTGTATCGTTCTAATTTTATTCCTTTAGAAGAAAACAAAGATAGAGTAAAAATCGCTATAGCCGATCCTTCAGATATCGCTACTATTGATGCCATCGAGTCTAATTTGGGAAAAAAGGTGGAAGTCTACGCTGCTTCTAAAAGGGCCATCCATGAGGCTCTCAGGAAAAGTGAAACTGCTCTTCAGGTTTTAAGAGAAGCTACTGAAGGCTTTATTACGCCCGTTATCGAAAAGGAAGGCGTTGAAGAAGAAGAGGTAATATCAGTTGAAAAACTGGCAGATCAAGATGGCTCTATCATTAAACTTGTGAATTCAATAATTTTTACGGCTGTTCAAAAACGAGCCAGCGATATTCATATTGAATCAAGAGAGGAAGGAGTAACTATTAAATATAGGATAGATGGCGTTTTGAGTGAAGCCATGGCTCCCATAGATAAAAAATTTCAATCTCCTATTATTTCTAGAGTAAAAGTTATGTCTGACCTTGATATTGCCGAAAGAAGAGTTCCCCAAGATGGCCGTTTTAGGTTAAGAATTAAAGACAAAACCATTGATTTTCGGGTATCTATCATGCCCAGTATCTACGGCGAAGACGCAGTCATTCGCATTCTTGATAAAGAAATGATTACCGAAGCTATTTCTGAATTGAGGCTGGATTTATTAGGATTTTCTGATGAAATTCTGGCCAAATTCAGAAAATACATTGTTCAGCCTTATGGTATGATACTGGTCACTGGTCCTACTGGAAGCGGTAAAACCACTACTCTTTATGCAGCCTTGACTGAGATTAAATCTCCTGAAGATAAAATAATCACTATTGAAGACCCAGTGGAATATCAAATTGAAGGTATAACACAAATTCCAGTCAACGAAAAAAAAGGCTTAACTTTTGCTCGGGGGCTAAGATCGATCTTGAGACATGATCCTGATAAGATTATGGTTGGGGAAATTAGAGATCCAGAGACAGCTCAGATTGCCATCCAATCTGCCTTAACCGGCCATTTAGTCTTTACTACTGTTCATGCTAATAATGTTTTTGATGTTATCGGCCGCTTTCTCCACATGAAGGTTGATCCTTACAGTTTTATCTCGGCTTTAAATTGTATTTTGGCTCAGCGTTTGGTAAGGGTTCTCTGCCCCCATTGCAAGGTTCCTGTTAAGTACAATGAGGACCAGCTAGTTGAGTCTGGTCTTGATCCCGGGGGTTATAAAGAACAGGTTTTTTATCAGGCCCAGGGTTGTCTTGACTGCAGTTATACTGGGTATCGAGGCCGGACAGCCATTGCTGAGTTATTGGAACTTTCTGATGAAATCCGAGAAATGATTTTAGCCAAGAAGCCTTTATCAGAGGTTAAAAAAAGAGCCAAAGAAGAAGGCATGGTTTTTTTAAGAGAAGTAGGCATGGAGAAGGTTTTAAAAGGTATAACCAGTCTTAAAGAATTAAATAAAGTTACTTTTGTGGAATGAAAAATGGCTGCAACTATTTCTTTTAAAGATAAATTAAAGAGATACTTTAGCCAGCCTCCCTGTTTGCATGTTGTTCTTTATTTTTCCTCTGGTTATTTAGCTTGTCTTGATCATTCAGTCAAGAACAACCAAATAAAAAATTATTTTATTTTGCCTCTCCCAAGGGATGTTATTCAAGCCTCCTTTAGCCAAAAAAATATCAAAAATGAGAAATGGCTGGAAGAAAAGTTAAAACAAGAATTGGCCAAATTTCATCTTTCAGAGAGAAGGGTAGCTTGTCTTATTCCTGAGTTGAGTTTAAAAGCTTTTATTTTTTCATTTGATACCTTCCCTTTCAGTCAAGAAGAAAGAGAAGAACTGTTACGGTTTAGAATAAGGAAACAGATGGCCGTCATCCCTGAGGACGTCCGCTTTTCCTACGATGTTATTAAATCAAATAATTCCCAGAAGGTAGTAGTGGCCCTGGCTCGGACATCTGTGGTTAGAGAATATGAAGATCTCTTAGCTCGTCTTGGCCTAAAAGTTAGAGTTGTTAATTCACCTCTTTTTGCTTTATTTAATCTAGGCAAAATAGAAAGAGATGGCCATTATCTCCTGGCTAATGTTGAGAATGATTCTTTGGCTCTGCTGGCGATTGCTTCCTCAGAAATAAGCCTTTATCGCCAGAAACACTTTGATTTTACTTTGACTTCCAGTCTGGAGACTGAAATAAAGATTGAGGGGATTGTCAAAGAGATCGAAAATACAGCTAATTTTATTGAAGATAAAGAAAAGAAAAAAATAAATATTATTCTTCTTCGCCTTGGCTTCTTAGATAGAAAGGAGGAATTTTTAGCTGGCTTGCAAGAAAAACTATCTTTGTCTTCAAAAATAATCGATATTCCTACTCTAAAAAACCTTAGCCAAGAGGAAAGGCATTTTCTATCGCCATTGATAGGTCAAGTCCAATGTTAAATAATAAGCAGCTAAATTTAAATTTAGCCAGCCATCCTTTAGGCAACAGAAAATTATTCTACTGGTCTTTTGTCGGGCTGGGAATTGTCTTTTTTATTCTGATTTTCCTTAGCCTCAATCTTTTTGTATCTTATAAGAATAAGTCAGACACTATTAAAGCCTCCATTCGAAATTTAGAACAATCACTGCAGGAAGTGAAAGCTAAGGAAAAACAGTATAGAACCCGCCTTGAAAGCATAACTAAAGACTATGAAGAGATAGTAGATGAAGTAAATCAGATCATCTATCGTAAGAGTTTTTCCTGGATAGATTTTCTCTCTAGTTTAGAAAAGTCTCTTCCAGACTCTAGCTATATTATTTCCTTAGTGCCCACTTTTAATGAGGACTTAACCATGAATGTTAGATTCAAAGTTGTCTCTAGGAAGTTAGATGATCTTTTGACCTTAATCAATAATTTGGAGGCTTTAAAGTTTAAGCAGATAAAAGTCTTGAACGAAAGCAGAAACGAACAGGGAGAACTGCTTTCCGAGGTCAGCTTAAGCTATGAAAGAATTATTTAGTATTTTAAATCAGAAAGAGAAGAGAACTTTAACTCTTCTTTCTTTATTAATCGTCATTGTTTTTCTCTTCCTAGCGGTCTTTTCCCTTGGAGAGAAGAGATCGTATTTTCAGAGCTTTGAGTCTTTGACCAAGGTCAAAGACAATTTAACTAAAGCTACTGTTGAGGCTCAGAAGAAAAAGCAAGAATGGTTTAGCTGGGAAGAAGCCAAAAGTGATCTTCAACATATAAGGGAAAAATATTTTTATAAAGATGGTGATGTTTTCCGTCAGATAAGAATGGATTTGCAACGAATATTCAAGAAATCTGGCTTAACTATTTCTCAATTAAGGTATGATTATGCTCAGCTCAAAAAAGGAAAAATAAAGAGGATAACGGTAAGCTTTAACCTGAAAGGGTCGTATTATGCCTTGAAAAAATTCCTTAATTCTGTCGAAACACTTCCCAAATTTTTGCTGGTAGAAAGAATTGACTTTTTAAACATTAGTTCAGGGGGAACTGGACTAGAGCTTAGAGTAAGTTTGGTTGGCTACTATGAAAGTTAATAAGGCAGTTAATATTTTTTTGATTTTCCTTTGGTTGGCTGGCCTTAATACCCTGGCTGTAGATAAAAACAAAAAGGAAGAGTCCCTCAAATCTCAACCAAAGCAGAGTCTCATTCACAAGGAATTACTAACGATCACACGAAGGGAGCCAGACCTTCCTCAAAGAAACATTTTTGCCCCTCGTCTTTCGAAGATAAAAAATTCTCAGCTAGCGATGGACACTTCCTTTAATTCTCAGTCACTAAAGATGACAAAGCCTTCTAAGGCTTCGGGCGTTTCTTCCAGTCCTCTTGATTTGAGGTATGTTGGCTATATAGATAATGGAGAGAAAGTAGTGGGTCTGATAATCTTTGAGGGCCAAGCTGTGGCTGTCCAAGAGGGTGATAAGCTAAATGAAGAGATTAAGGTAGGGAAAATTACCACTAAAGAGATAGAAATAATTGGTCCTGACAGCTACCATCAGCAATATTCTCTCCAAGGAGAAAAAGAATGAAAAAAACAGCCTTTTTGATATCAGTAATTCTTATTTTTTGGGGATGTACTATCCTCAGTCAGAATTATAAGTTAGGGACAGAAGCCGCTCTCAATAAGAACTGGGATAAGGCTATAAAATATTATGAGAAAGCTGTCACAGAGGATCCTGATAATTCAGTTTACCGCCTGGCCCTGCTTAGGGCAAAAATTGCAGCCAGCCTCTTTCATCTTCAGCAGGCCCGTCAATTTACAGCTCAAGGCAAAAAAGAGGAGGCCAAGGCTCAATACAGTTTAGCCCTATCTTATGACCCTACCAACAGAGCTATTGCTGAGGAGGCAAAAAGCCTTGAAAAAAAGAAAGTGGAGAAGAAAAAAGGGGAGGAGGTAAAAATTGAACTTCCGGTCAAGCTTAAATTGAAAGAAAAAAAACTGCAGCTTAAATTCATTAATGCCAGCCTGCGATCTGTTTTTCAGGCCTTAGCTAAAAGTGCGGAAGTAAACATAATTTTTGATGAACAATTCAGAGATGTTCCTTTTACTATAGATTTGGTTGATATGACTTTTGAGCAGGCTCTTAAATCTTTATGCCTGGCTTCTAAAAACTTTTACAGGATTATTGATGAAAAAACTATTATCATCGCCCCTGATCAGCCCGTAAAAAGAGCTCAATATGAGATTAATGCCATTAAGACTTTCTACCTTTCCAATATCAAGGCTCAGGATATTCAGGGACCGCTGCGGCAAATGTTACAGACCCAATTCCGAGCTCCAAACGTGATTATTGATAAAAATCTGAATTCGGTTACTGTTAGAGCTTCACCAGAGGTAGTGAAGCTGGCTGAAGAAATAATCCACAACTGGGATAAGCCCAGGGGTGAAGTTATCATAGACTTAGAATTCATGCAAGTTTCGCGGACTCGATTGAGACAGCTTGGGCTGGATTTTGACCAGAATATGATTGGAATAAAATACACCGGAGCAGAATCTTCGGAAACAGGCTGGTTGAATTTGAAAAATATAGATTTCTCTAAAGTGGAAAATTGGCAAATTACTCTTCCTGCTTCTTTTTTAAATTTTTTAGAGCAGGATGCTGATACTAAGATCATCTCCCAGCCTCGGCTGCGGGGAGTTGAAGGGGAAAAAATAGAGTATCTTGTTGGAGACAAGGTGCCCATTCCTCGGACCACCTTTACTCCTATTGCAGCCGGTGGTATCAGCCAGCAACCAGTAACTTCGTTTGAATATATGGATGTGGGAATTGATGTTAAAATTACTCCCAGGATTCATTTTGAAAAAGAGATAACTTTGGAACTGGAAGTAAAGCTCAAATCATTGGGGGGAAGTGGTTATGCTAATATACCTATCATTGCTACCAGGGAAGTAAAAAATATAATCAGGCTCAAAGATGGTGAGACCAATCTGCTGGCTGGTTTACTTAAGGATGAAGAGAGGAAAACATTGCGGGGGATAGCCGGATTGAGAAATATTCCCATCTTAGGAAGTCTCTTTTCCAACACCGATCAGACTATTCAACAGACAGATGTTATCATGACTATTACTCCCCATATTAT
>CAZEQD010000013.1:0-42687 GCA_964514305.1 uncultured Eubacteriales bacterium | reverse complement strand
TTACTACCTATGGTCAAATAGGAATAAAAGTTTGGATTTATAAAGCTGATGTAGAAAAAGCGAAGATGACTTCCCAATCAACTGAAATTGAGGAGATCTAATCATGCTCATGCCTAAGAAAGTCAAGTACAGAAAGCAACAAAGGGGAAGGATGAAAGGTAAAGCCTTCCGTGGTTGTACTCTTTCCTTCGGAGAGTATGGGCTTCAGGCCTTAGAGCCATGTTGGCTAACTGCTCGCCAGATTGAAGCCGGTCGCATTACAATTAGCCGTTATGCCAAGCGAAAAGGAAAACTCTGGATTAGAGTTTTTCCCTGGAAACCTATCAGCAAAAAGCCAACTGAAGTCAGAATGGGTAAAGGAAAAGGCGATCCCGAATTCTGGATTGATGTTATTAAACCAGGCCGCATTATTTATGAAATGGAAGGAGTTTCTGAAAGCATAGCCAGGGAAGCTATGCGCTTAGCCGCTCATAAGCTCCCTATAAGAACCAGATTTATTTCGAGAGAGAGTAAGGAATTAAAATGAAAGCAAGGGAACTACGAGAATTATCAGAAGAAGAATTGCAGAGTCAAGAAGAGGAACTTAAAGATCAACTGTTTAAGCTTAAATTTCAGCATGCTATTGGACAATTAGAAAATGCTATGAAACTGAAAAATATAAAAAAAGATATAGCCCGTATAAAGACTATTTTAAGAGAAAAAAAAGGTCAGGATAAAGAATGAAAGATACTCAAGGAAGAAAGACAACTAAAATTGGCGTAGTTATCGGCGATAAAATGAAGAAGACTGTTACAGTTTTGGTAGAGAGGCCAGTTAGACACCCCCTTTATAAAAAAATTATAAAAAAGAGAAAGAAATTTTTAGCTCATGATGAATATGAGAAATGTAAAGTGGGTGATGTGGTCAGAATAGTGGAAACGAGGCCTTTAAGCAGAAGAAAAAGATGGCGAGTGTTGGAAATCCTAGAACTTTCTAATCGAGAACCAGTTAAGGAGGTTAAGGATAAGAACCAATGATTCAATCCGAGACCATGCTCAAGGTAGCTGATAACTCAGGTGCCAAAAGAATTCTGTGCATCACTCCTCTTGGAGGAGGAGTGGGGAAAGCTGCTTCTGTTGGCGATGTTATCTCAGCTACAGTAAAAGAAGCTGAACCTGAAAGTAAAATACCTAAGGGAAAAGTTGTCAGAGCTGTTATTGTCCGCACCAAGAAGGAGGTTCGCCGCCAAGATGGTTCTTACATCCGCTTTGATGATAACGCGGCGGTTATTATTGATAGAGGTGGAGAACCGGTGGGCACTCGTGTTTTTGGTCCTGTAGCCCGAGAATTACGGGAAAAGAAATTCATGAAAATTGTCTCTCTGGCTCCGGAGGTTCTTTGATGAATAAATTGTTATTTAAAAAGAATGATACAGTCATTGTTAGAACTGGAAAAGATAAGGGTAAAATGGGCAAAATATTAAAAGTTTTTCCCCAAGAGGGAAGGGTAGTCGTTGAAAAAGTAAATTTTGTTAAGGAGTTTGTCCGTCAGGATCAAAGTAGAAATATTCAGGGAGGGATAATGGAGAAAGAAGCTCCTATCCATATCTCTAATTTGATGATGTATTGTCCTGAATGTGGTCAGGGAGTCAGAGTAAAGAAAAAAAGATTAGAAGACGGTAGAAAGATTAGAGTTTGTGCCAAATGTGAGGCAAGTTTAGAAAAGGAAAAATAAGGCTAAGAAAATGAGTCGTCTCTTAGAGAAATACAGAAAAGAAATAATACCAGAACTGCAGAAGGAATTATCTATTAGAAATAAAATGGCTGTGCCTCGTCTGGAAAAAATAGTTATTAATATCGGAGTTGGGGAAGCCACCCAGAATATTAAAGCCTTAGATACAGCTAAAACTGAATTAAGTCTTATCAGCGGCCAGTGGCCAGCCGTGGGCAGGGCCAGAAAGTCTATATCTTCTTTCAGATTACGTAAAGGGCAACCAATTGCTTGTTATGTGACCCTGCGGGGAAGGAGAATGTATGAATTTTTTGACCGGTTAGTCAATATAGTTCTTCCTCGGGTCAGAGATTTCCGGGGAGTTTCTCCACACAGCTTTGATGGTCAGGGTAATTACACATTGGGCATAAAGGATCAGCTTGTTTTTCCAGAGATAGATTACACCAAGGTTGAAAAATCAAGGGGAATGAATATTTCGATTGTTACTTCAGCTAAGAATAATAAGGAGGCGTATGTCTTGTTAAAAAAATTGGGCATGCCTTTTAGTGAATTTTAAAAGGAAGGAAAAAGTGGCTAGAAAGTCTTGTATGGCTAAATATTTGAGAGAGCCGAAATATCCGGTTAGAAAAAAAAGTCGATGCCGAATATGCGGACGTTCTCGCGGCTACTATCGCAAGTTTGATATGTGCCGTCTTTGCTTTCGTGAGTTAGCCCTTAAAGGAGAAATTCCTGGAGTGGTTAAATCTTCTTGGTAAATTTTAAGAAAGGACAGAGAAAATGAGCTTAAGTGATCCTATTGCTGATATGTTGACCAGGATAAGAAATGCAGTCCGTGTAAAAAAGAGAGATGTCAGTCTACCTGCTTCCAGGATAAAAGTTGAGATAGCTAAGATTTTAAAAGATGAAGGTTATATAAAAAATTTTAAGGTTATAGATGATAATAAACAGGGAGTGCTAATACTGGTGCTTAAGTATAGCGAAAATAACGAAAGCGTTATCTCGGGATTGCGCCGTGTCAGTCGGCCTGGCTGTCGAATCTATTGTGACCGTGATAATATTCCTCAAGTTTTAGATGGCTTGGGGATAGCCATTATTTCCACTTCTCAAGGAGTAATTACAGGGAAAAGATGCCAAGAATTAGGAGTAGGGGGAGAAGTTTTATGCTATATCTGGTAACACTAATGAATGAGGAGCAGAAGATATGTCAAGAGTAGGAAAACAACCCATTCCTTTGTCCCAAGGAGTAAAAATTAATATCTTAGCTGATAAAATTGAAGTCGAAGGTCCAAAGGGGAAATTGACTTCGCCTCTATTTCCTGGCATTCGGGCCAAGGTTGAGAATAATAATCTGATTTTATCCAGGTCAGATGATTCTAAAAAACAGCGCTGTTTTCATGGATTAAATCGGAGCCTGGTATATAATGCTGTTATCGGTGTTTCTTCAGGATTCTCCAAACAACTGGAGATAGTAGGGGTTGGCTATCGAGCGAAATTAGAAAGAGATAAGCTCGAGTTAAGTTTGGGTTATTCCAAACCTGTTATATACAATATACCAAACGATATCGAAATTGTCTTAGAAAAACCTACTCTGATTACTGTAAAAGGTATTGATAAACAGAGAGTAGGACAGGTGGCCGAAGAGATACGAAGATTTCGGCGGCCTGACCCCTATAAACAAAAGGGAATTCGCTATGTAGGTGAACGCTTAATCAAAAAGGAAAGAAAAGCGGGGGTAAGCGGTGTATAAAGATAAAGTTGAGCTCAAGAAGAAATCTAGAGAGCGCATCAGAAAAAGAATAAGAAAGAAAGTAAAAGGCACTTCTTTATGCCCTAGAGTCTTTATTTTTAAGAGTAATCGTTATCTTTATACTCAAGCCATAGATGATGAACAGAGCCAGGTAATCGTTTCAGCTTCTACATTAGAAAAGGAATTCAAGGAAAAGCAAAAAAATTATAAAAACATAGAGGCCTCTAGAATTTTGGGAGACATAATGGCCAAAAAACTACAGCAGAAAAAGATTAGCAGGATTGTCTTTGATAGAGGAGCGTACCCTTATCATGGCCGAGTTAAAGCTTTGGCAGAAGCTATGAGGAAGGGAGGACTTAAATTTTAGTCTGGAGGAAAAGTTAAAGGAGGAGATCAAGTGGTTGAAGATGAAAACAAAGAAGTCGAAGAACAAGAAATTGAATTAAAAGATCAGGTTATTTCTATAAGGAGAGTGACCAAAGTTGTTAAAGGAGGCAAAAATTTAAGTTTTTCAGCTTTAGTGGCCGCTGGAGATGGAAATGGTTTGGTCGGAGTTGGCAAAGGCAAAGCCAGAGAGGTACCGGTGGCCATAGCCAAAGCTGTTCAGGATGCCAAAAAAAATTTGATTGAGGTGCCTTTGGCTGAAACATCTATTCCTCATGCGGTTAAAGGTGAAGCTGGAGGTGGGGTGGTTATACTGCGGCCAGCATCTAAGGGAACTGGTGTTATTGCTGGCGGGGCGGTCAGAGTAATTATGGAATTAGCCGGCATTAAAGATATACTAACTAAATCTGTAAGAAGTAATAACCCCATAAGCGTAGCTCATGCGACTATGAATGCTTTGAGAAATATAAAGAGTCCAGAATTGGTCTCTAAAAAAAGAGGAAAGCCTAAAGAATCGATATGGCAATAAAGAAAAAAGAGCTAGAAATGACTAAAAAAGAAATAGGGAAAACTGGTAAAAGCCACAAATCTGCCTCTAATCTAATTAAGGTAAAATTAGTGAGAAGTCTTATAGGCCATCCTGCTTATCAAAGAGAAGTAGTTAAAGGACTCGGTTTGAGAAAGGTAAATTCAGAAATGATTCATAAAGATTGCCCGGAGATCCGGGGCATGATTTATAAAGTTCAACATTTAGTCAAAGTGGAGGCAGTGGACAAGAAATGAAATTAAATGATCTTCACCCAGCTCAGAATTCCCGCAAAAAGAAAAGAAGAGTGGGCCGGGGGCCTGGTTCAGGAAAAGGTAAAACAGCCGGGCGAGGTACAAAAGGGCAGAAATCAATTAGCGGCTATTCTAGTAAAAGAGGCTTCGAGGGAGGCCAGATGCCCCTGCATCGGCGTCTTCCTAAGAGAGGATTTACCAACATTTTTAAAAAGGAATATAGAGAAGTCAATTTGAATAGATTAGATAAAATCGAAAAGAAAGAAGTCAAAATTGAAGATATGATCAAAGCCGGTTTGGTTAAAAAAATTGAAGAAAAAGTGAAAATATTGGGAAAGGGGAATATTTCCTCTCCCAAAAATATATATGCTCATAAATTTTCCCGTTCTGCTCAAAAGAAGATCGAAGAAGCTGGAGGCAAAGCTATTATAATAGGAAGAGTCTGATGCTGGAAAGCATACGTAACATTTTTAGTATTCCTGATTTACGGAAGAGGATCATTTTTACTTTAGCTCTTTTGGCCGTTTATCGTATAGGAGCTCAGATTCCTAATCCTGGCATAAGTGCCACAGCTTTGGCTGAGTTCTGGGAGTCTCAAAAAGGCACAATTTTAGGTTTTGTTGATCTTTTCTCAGGTAGGAACATGTCCCGGATGACCATTTTTGCTTTGGGCATCATGCCTTATATCAGTGCTTCTATTATCCTTCAGCTTCTGCAAGTTGTTTGGCCTTATTTAGAGAGATTATCTAAAGAAGGAGAACTGGGAAGAAAAAAGATTACTCAATACACTCGTTATGGAACTATTATAATTTGTGTCATTCAAGCCTTTGGAATCAGTTTATTTTTGGAGAGATTGACCAGTCCAGGAGGAGCTCCGATAGTGCCCAATCCAGGCTGGGGATTTAAATTTTTAACCGTTCTTACTCTAACTACGGGTACAGTTTTTATTATGTGGTTAGGTGAGCAAATTTCAGATAGAGGTATTGGCAACGGTATATCTCTGATCATTTTTGCTGGCATTGTGGTCGGATTGCCGCAAGGGATAAACAGTGTGTTATCAGGATTACGAACAGGAGAAATGTCTCCTTTACGCTTAATATTTTTGGTAGCTTTAATGCTAGCTGTAATAGCTGTTATTGTCTTTGTTGAACGAGGGCAACGGCGAATACCTGTTTCCTATGCTAAAAGAGTGGTTGGCCGGAAAATCTATGGTGGTCAGAGTACTCACCTTCCTTTAAGGGTAAATACTGGCGGGGTAATCCCCATAATTTTTGCAGCTTCGGTCATTACTATACCTTCAACCGTAGCTCAGTTGATTAAAATTCCTGCCTTCCAGAGTATCGCTCAACAATTTTCCTTAGGCATGCCTCTTTATAATTTGTTGTATATTATTTCTATCATTTTCTTCACTTATTTTTATGTTTCTATCATTTTTAATCCAGCTGATGTGGCTGATAATTTAAGAAAATATGGAGGCTTTATTCCAGGTATTAGACCAGGGAAAAATACTTCAGATTTTATAGATGGTGTCCTCTCCCGAATTACCTTGGTTGGAGCCATTTATTTGGCCGCTATAGCCATTCTACCTGAATTTTTGATCACTGGTTTTAAAGTTCACACCCTGCCTTTTATTGGTAGTTTTTTAGAAACCAATTTGCCTAAGTGGATTACCCAGGGTTTAAATGTCAATTTTTATTTTGGCGGGACATCCATTCTAATTGTAGTTGGGGTGGCTATGGATACACTCCAACAGATTGAAGCTCAGCTGGTTATGCGCCATTATGATGGTTTTATGAGAAGAGGTAGAATTAGGGGAAGAAGAAGATGAGAATTATTCTCCTTGGACCTCCAGGTTGCGGCAAAGGTACTCAAGGTGAGTTGATGGCAAAGGAATATCATTTGCCGCGAATAGTAGCTGGAGATATTTTGAGGCAAGCTGTCCAAAAAGGAACTTCTTTAGGGAAAAAAGCCCAAGCTTTTATGAATCAAGGAAAACTAGTAAAGGATGATCTTGTTATTGCCATGATAAAAGAGAGAATCGGAAAACCTGACTGTCATTCTGGCTACATTTTAGATGGATTTCCTCGCAATATACATCAGGCCAACGCCTTAGAGGAAATTGATCTAGGACGCAGGGAATTAGTGATTGATATTCAGATAGATGAGGAGGAGATCGTTAAGCGTTTAAGTGCCCGCCGTATTTGTTCTAATTGTGGGGCCATTTACAATCTTTTAATTAATCCTCCTAAACATGAGGGTATTTGTGATATTTGTGATGGTCAGCTTAGGCGTCGAGATGATGATGAGCCAGAAATCATTAAAGAAAGATTAAGAGTTTATCATCTTCAAACTGAAAAATTAATAGACTATTATTATCAAAAAGGAGTTCTGAGAGTAATAAATGGCCAAGGAGAAATAGAGCAAGTATTCCAGAGAATAAAAGCTATTTTAGATAGAGAAGAAACTCTTTTCAGAAAAAATGAGGCAGTAAAATGATCGTTTATAAAAGTCAGGAAGAGATTCGGGCAATCAAAACCAGCAACCAAATTGTAGCTAAAATTCTCTCAGAGCTAAAAGAAATGATTAAGCCTCAGGTCCAGACCAAAGATCTGGATCACTATGCAGAAATAAGAGCCAAGGAGATGGGAGCTCTCCCCGCTTTTAAAGGATATCGGGGTTACCCGGCTTCTCTTTGTACTTCAATTAATGAAGAGATTGTTCATGGTATTCCTTCTTCGCGGAGGCTGCGGGAGGGCGATATAATCAGTTTAGATTTTGGCGTAATTTACCAAGGGTATTATGGAGATGCGGCTGTCACCTGTCCTGTTGGGAAAATTACAGAAAAAGCCCGCCGGCTTATTGCTGTCGTCGAGAGGGCTTTTTACAAAGGCATTGAATATATGAAAGAAGGGAATAGGATATCAGATATTTCTCATGCCGTTCAAACATATGTTGAATCCCAAGGATTCTCAGTCATCCGGTCCTTCGTCGGTCATGGGATTGGAATGGACCTTCATGAGGAACCTCAAGTCCCTAATTTTGGTCAGCCTGGGCATGGACCTAAAATCAGAAAAGGCTTGGTCTTGGCTATAGAGCCGATGATATCTATCGGGGATTGGCAGGTGGAAATTTTAAATGATAACTGGACAGCTGTTACCAGAGATAGAAGCTTATCAGCTCATTTTGAACATACTGTAGCTTTAAGCGAAAAGGGGCTGGAGATATTAAGTGCCTTAGATGAAGATAAGGTTGAGCTTTACAAGAGGGAGGGTCACCATGCCTAAAGGCGATGTTATTGAAACCGAAGGTGTAGTAATCGAGACCCTTCCTAATGCAATGTTCCGGGTAGAGCTGGCCAACAAGCATAAAATTCTGGCCCATATTTCAGGCAGGATGAGAAAACATTTCATCAGAATCCTGCCCGGGGATAGGGTCTTAATCGAGCTTTCTCCTTATGATTTAACTAAAGGAAGAATAACTTATCGATTTAAATAAAGGAAGAGAAAATGAAAGTCAGAGCTTCTGTAAAAAAGATTTGCCGAAACTGTCGCATCATCAAAAGAAAAGGAACGCTTAGGGTAATATGTACTAATCCTAAGCACAAACAGAGACAAGGTTAAGCGAGGCCAAAAATGGCAAGAATTGCAGGAATTACCCTTCCTCCTGAGAAGAGGATTGAGATCGGCTTGACCTATATTTATGGGATTGGCCGTTCCAAAGCTAATAAAATTCTGGAAGAGGCTAAAATTGATAAAGATAAAAAAGTGAAAGCTTTGACTGAAGATGAGATAAACAAGATTAGGCAAATTATCGAAAAGAGAGAAAAAATAGAGGGTGATCTCAGAAAAGAGATCAACCTTCATATAAGAAGGTTGATGGATATTGGTTGTTATCGAGGCTTGAGGCATAGGCGAAGGCTTCCAGTTAGAGGGCAGAGGACAAGGACTAATGCACGTAGTAGAAAAGGGCCTCGAGGTCATTCCATAAAGAAACTGAAATCAAAATAAAGGGAGAAAAAAATGCCAAGGCCCAAAAGAAAAACTAAAAAAAAGAAAATAAAGAAAGAAATTGGTTTTGGGGTAGCTTATATTCAGTCTACCTTCAATAATACCATAATAACCATAAGCGACCAGCAAGGAAATACAGTTTGTTGGGCCAGTGCTGGCACAGCTGGATTTAAGGGAGCCCGTAAAGGAACTCCTTTTGCCGCCCAATTAGCGGCCAAAGAGGCCTCAGCTAAAGCTAAAGAGTTTGGGGTAAGATATGTGGATGTTAAAATAAAGGGCCCAGGGGCCGGCAGAGAATCGGCCATTCGAGCTTTACAAGCTGAAGGTTTAGAAATAAAATCAATCAGAGATATTACGCCCATTCCTCACAATGGCTGTCGGGTCCGCAAGAGAAGAAGGGTTTAAAGATAGAGGTGAATAACTAAGGAGATAATAATGGCCAGATTTAGAGACTCTGTATGTAGGCTTTGTCGAGCAGAAAGAGTTAAACTCTTTTTAAAAGGGAATAAGTGTTTAACTGAAAAATGCCCAATAGAGAGAAGGCCATATCCTCCCGGTGAACATGGGAGAATGAGAAGAAGAATTCTGGGTTATGGACTTCAATTAAGAGAAAAGCAAAAACTCAAGAGATATTACGGGATGTCTGAGAGACAGTTTCGTTTGTTTTTCCAGAGAGCCGAGAGAAAAAGAGGTATTACCGGTGAAAACCTGCTGATAGCTTTGGAAAGAAGACTTGATAATGTTGTTTATATAGCTGGTTTTTCTCATTCTCGAGCCCACGCTAGACAATTAGTTAGTCATGGGCATTTTCTGGTCAATCAGCGAAAAGTTAATATCCCCTCATTTTTGGTCAACAAAGGCGATGTAATTTCGTTTAAAGAAAGAGCTGCCAAAAATGAAGAACTAAAAGCTATTGTTGATTTTAATAAAAACAAAACTGTTCCCGGCTGGTTAGAAATAGATAGAGAGAAAATGGAAATCAAGGTTCTGGCTCTGCCTACAAGAGAAGATATAACTGTCCCAGTCGAGGAACACCTGGTGGTTGAGTTATATTCAAAATAAAATAATTTAGGACCACTGGGATTAAAGAAAGGTTTAATCTTTGTTGCTGAAGACATAGAAGTTAGTAACATGAGTAAAAAGGAGGCGTTATGACTGAAACAGGATTTCAGAGGCCGAAATACCTTGAATGTGATTATGAAACTTTAACTGATAAATATGGTAAATTTTCTGCCCAACCTTTTGAAAGAGGTTATGGGATTACTGTCGGTAATGCTCTGCGCCGAATTTTACTTTCTTCCGTAACCGGAGCAGCCATTACTAACGTTCGAATTCAGGGTGTTCTTCATGAATTTTCTACAATACCGGGCGTAGTTGAAGATGTAACAGATATCATTTTAAACTTAAAGAGTATCCCTTTAAAGCTAAAAGGCAAAGAGTCAAAGACGATGACTTTAAAAAAAGAAGGACCCTCAGAAGCTAAAGCAGCTGATATTGTCCACGATTCTGATATTGAAATATTGAATCCGGATATTCATATTGCTTCTTTGGATAAAGACGGCAAATTAGATATTGAAATGATAGTTAAAAATAATAGAGGTTATATACCAGCCGATCAAAATTTCGACGAGAACCTAAGTGTAGATTTTATCCCCATTGACTCTTCTCATTCTCCTATTCGCAAGGTCAACTACACCATCACTCCGGCTAGAGTTGGTAAGAGAATTGAATATGAGAATCTAACTATGGAAGTCTGGACAACTGGAGCCATCTCGCCTCAAGAGGCTATTGCCCAAGCTGCTAAGATATTAAGAGATCATCTGGTGATTTTTCTTAATGTCATTGATGAACCTCTGAAAAGAGAAGAAGCTGTAACTAAAAAAGAGATCCCTTATTTGTCTCAAATAGATATCCTTTCTAAAACTATAGATCATCTCGAGCTTTCGGTTAGGTCGAATAACTGTCTTCGGGCGGCTGGTATTGAAAAAATATACGAGCTAGTCCAGAAAACAGAAGATGACCTATTAAAAACCAAAAATTTTGGCCGCAAGTCCCTAGCTGAAATTAAAGAAACCCTCCAGGAACTGGGGTTAGGTTTAAATTTAGATTTACATCCAAAGCTTTTAGAAAAGATAAAAGGCGAAAAAGAAGAAGTTAAAGTAGAAGGAGCTAATGAATGAGGCATAGGGTAAAAGGTAAGAAGCTAAGACGGCCAACAGCTCAGCGGCGGGCTTTGCTGCGCAATCTGGTTACATCTCTTTTGGAAAAAGAAAGAATTAGGACTACCTTAGCTAAGGCAAAAGCTGCCCGGCCTTTGGCTGAAAAGATGATTACCTTGGCCAAAAAGGATACCCTTCACAGCCGGCGCTTAGCTTTAAAGTTTATTTTTAAAAAAGAGGCCGTAAGAAAACTTTTTGAAGAAATCGGCCCTCGTTTTAGCGAGCGGCCAGGAGGTTATACCAGGATAGTCAAGCTTGGTCCCCGCTCTGGTGATGGAGCAGAGATGGCCATGTTTGAACTGGTTGGTTCTGAATTTAAGAAAAAAGAAAAGAAAAAAGAGAAAACAAAAGCCAAAGCTAAGAAATAATAAATTTTGGCAGAAAACGGGGAAACAACACCTATTTTCTAATCACTTTCTTTATTGCCAAAAATATCCTTTTCAGTTTTGTCGAATGTGGATCATCTAGGCCAATTTCATATAAAGGGGAGGAAAAAAGGGAAGTTTTTCCCATTATTTAGGAATCACCCAGAGTTTCTGGCCTGGGTAAATTTTTGACCTGGGGCTCAAGCCGTTAAGGCTTAGTAAATAGCTAAGGCTCATTCCAAATTTATTTGCAATCTCGAAGGGGGTATCACCTCTTTTAACAGTATAGAGGGTAGCCCCTTTCGGTTTGCCTGAGCGAATAATAAGCTTTTGGCCTACCCGCAGGAGATTGCTTTTTAAGTGATTTTCCTTTTTAATGGCCTGAACAGTGGTATTAAAAGTATTGGCTATCAGATAAAGGGAATCGCCTCTTCTAACGATATAAATGAGTTTTTCACCATCTGCAATTAATTTAGGTGCAGGCCGAGAAGGGTAATATTTTCCTCGTGCAGGGATCTTCAATCTTTGTCCAACTCTAATCAAATGAAGCCGGCGGAGGTGATTTAAACGGGCGATGGCTGAGACAGAGGTTCTATAGTGCTTGGCAATGCCCGAAAGTGTTTCTCCTCTTCTTACATAATGAATAACATAAGATGCTTCAGGAGGGATCCAGCGGAGAATAGAATCAATCGCGGCCATAGCCTGCTGAGAATAGCCTATAGGGACTTTAAGAGTGTATTCGTAATCGGGAGTAGCGTCGTAACGGAGTTCTGGATTAAGGAGGGCCAGCTCCTCGGGATTTAATCCCATTGATTTAGAAAGCGAAGAAAGCTTAACTGGTCTATTAATGGTTACTGTCTCATATTTTAGAGGCGGATAAGGCTGGGGAAGATTAAATCCGTATTTTTCAGGATTATTGATAATCAGGAGAGCAGCGATAAAACGAGGAACAAAACGAGCTGTTTCTAAAGGAAGCATAACATAAAGATCCCAGAAGTTATCAAGATATTTAAGACGCTGGTTGCGAATTGTGTTTTGAACTTTAAATTCTCCGCAATTATAGGCTGCAATAGCCGTGGTCCAATCACCAAAAAAGGAATGGAGTTCTTTCAAATATTGGATGGCCGCTCTGGTGGATTTTAAAGGATCCATCCTTTCGTCGATCCAGCGGTCTCTTTTTAGACCAAAACGATAACCGGTTGATGAGATAAATTGCCAGAGTCCTAAAGCTCTGGCTCGAGATAAAGCTCTAACTTTAAACCAGCTTTCTATAAGCGGAATCCAAGAAAGTTGTTCTGGGAGTCCAGATTTTTTCAATTCTTCGACTATCATCTCTCGGTAATAGCCAGAACGCCGGTAGCCTTCTTCGAAATATTTTCTTTCTTTAGTCTGAAAGTTTTTTATTTCAGCGTTTACAAATTTATTTTCTTCTAAAGGAATCGTCTGATTATTATCGCCGACAGTAATAAGACGAGAAGCATAAATTTCTTGAATTCTCTGAGCGATAAGAAGACGCAGATCATTTTTTTCCTGGATAAGAGGTGAATTTGGGGAAATATTCAGCCTGAGAATAAGGCTGTAAGCTTCATCAAGGGCAGCCAGGGCCGTCTCAAAATCACCTTTTTCCCAAGCTCGCAAGGCATCCTGATAAGTATCAAGAGCTTCTTCGAGCAGCGAAGAAGGATTTTCCTCAGATTGCTCTGCTGTTTTTTCTGGGAAAGTTTCAATGACAGGGGAGTTTTCTTCAGGCAGGGGCGTAGCTTCTTCTTGGCTGATTTCGGTAGTGGATTTTGTTTCTGGTGGTGGCGGATTTTTAATAGGCTTTAAAGTTTTCGGCCGGGAAGAACATCCCCAGATGAGAAGAACCCAACAGATGGATATGATGAAATATTTAAAATATTTATTTTTTCCCAATTTTCTCTAAAGGCTTAAATATATAACATTTAGTTGGCTGTGAGTCAAATCAATAAGAGAGTAAAAAGTGAGGAGTGAAAAGTGAAATGTAAAGAGCAAGCGGTTACCTAATGTAGAGCCCGCTATATTCAGTGGGCTATTTGCTAGCTGAACTTTAAGTGTTAAACGACAAAGCCTAAAAAGTAAAATTTAGAACTCCTTACTCTCAATTGGCTGATCAATTTATGTTTTCTGCTTTGTTTCAGGCAGTTCGTTGTAAACAGCTGGCCTTAAATAAAGAACAAATTTCAGGTTATGGTGTGTACGTTTCGCCGAAGACAGCGGATCCTCCACATGATTATTCCTTACTTCTTACTCTTTACAGTTTACAGTTTTCCTATGCCAGGCCCAGGCTGTTTCAATTATAGTTTCTATTGAAGAATATTTAAGCTTCCAACCTAAAAGATTCTCCGCCTTTTCTTTAGAAGCTAATAATACAGGAACGTCTCCCTTCCGTCTTGGTTTTTCTGTATAGTTGATATTTTCACCGGTCACTTCTTCTGTTTTTTTTATAATTTCCAGAACAGAGTAGCCCTTGTTAGCTCCCAGGTTTATAAATTCTGCCGTGGAAGTTGATTTAAGAATCATTTTTAGAGCCATGACGTGAGCTCTGGCCAAATCAGTAACATGGATATAATCACGGATAGCTGTGCCATCAGGCGTTGGAAAATCTGTTCCATAAAGTTCAAATGTTTTTTTTCTTCCCAATAAATAAAGAAGTATGTTAGGAATGAGATGAGTTTCAGGTTGATGCATTTCTCCTAATTGACCTTGGGGATCAGCTCCGGCTGCGTTGAAGTAGCGAAGAGAAACAAATTGAAGCCCGTAAGCTCGATGATAGTCCTGGAGGATGGTTTCCACGAAGAATTTAGTTTGGCCATAGGGATTGGAAGGTTGAAGAGGGTGATTCTCTGAGATTGGAATTTGTTGGGGAATTCCATAAACAGCTGCGCTTGAAGAGAAAATAAACTTTTTAATGTCTTTAGCCAACATAGCCGCCAGTAGATTAAGGCTGCTGTGCAAATTATGGCTATAATATTTTTGGGGATTAAGATATGATTCTCCGACTTGGATAAGGGAAGCAAAATGGAGAACAGCACCAATATCCTCTGATTTGAATAATTTTTCTAAAGATTCTCTGTCTCTTAAGTCACCTCTTATAACCTGACCGCCAACAATCAGTTCTTCTTTCCCAGCTGAGAAATTATCGAAGATAATAACCTCAAATCCCTCGCTCAGGAGTTCCTTAACTGTATGAGATCCGATATAGCCTGCTCCACCGGCAACCAGTATTTTCATAGTTGGTTATCCTTGATAATCTTTTCGGCTAATTTTAAACCTTGTTCTTTAGTTTCGAACTCATTATCCAGTTGAGCCTGGTAGAGTTTTTTGAGAATATTGCCCATCCTGGGACTGGGAGCTACTCCAATTTTAATCAGGTCTCTGCCCATAATAAGAGGTTTAATAGTTTCTTTAGAAACATTAAGTTCCTCAAATTTTCGAAGAAGCCATCTACCTTCTTTGTCTATTCTCTGGAGCGGTCTGGCCTTTCGGCCAGCTCTGTCAGCTGCGTCAAGACAGACAAGAAGCTCGATTTCCCCATACACATCGGCAGCCAGGCGGTTAAAGGCCTTCTTGGTAACAACTTCTCGATTCTGCCACAGCTCAGCCAGACGGTGATGGCAGCGGATAAGGGCTGGTACTATCTGCCTCAAATTGAAACCATTCCAAGAGAAAATTTTAAAACGACTGAAAATTTTCTTGGTCATTTTCTCGCTCAAAATATCATGGCCGTTGTTGGTGATGACCATTCTTCCTTTTTTGAATTCCCATTGAGCTGTATCAGGTTTGCCGATATCATGGTAAAGAGCAGCCAATAGCAAAGCTAAGCATTTTGGCTCCGGGAATTTAAAATATTGACACAACCTTTTGGCTTGATCAACGGTTAATTTAGTATGAGGCCAAACAGTATGGTGGCCAAAAGTGTCTTTTTCTGGATGAAAAATTGAATCTTGGATAGTTAGGGTCAGCCGGTAAAGTTCAGGAAAGAGCTGGCGGAGTGCCCCTAGCTTGAATAGTTCTTCCAGCCCCAAAGAAGGGAAAGGGGACAGGAGGAGGATTTTAAATAACTCTTCATTAATCCTTTCAACCGTCAAGCCGCCTAAATCAATATCTTTGGAGACTTCGTATATTTGTTTATCCAGGGTAAACTCTAACACAGAAGCAAAACGGGCTGCCCTCACCACTCGTAGGGGGTCTTCAGGGAAAGATTGGGGATTGGTTAATCTTATAATTTTAGCCTTGATATCTTTTAAGCCCTGGAACGGATCAAAAAGAGTGTTATCGGCTAATCTTAAGGCCAGGCTGTTGCAGCGAAAATCACGCCTCGCCAGATCTTTTTCAAGGGGAAGATAGGGATCGGCTGAGACAAAAATATCTTTATGAGTTTTTATTTTAGCTTCTTTAGCTTTATCTTGCCGAGGCAAGGCAATATCATAAGTTTTGCCTTTGAGGGTAAATTTAATGACTCCAAAGCTTTTACCAACTAAATCTACTTTTCCCCAAGGCTTTAATTTTTTTATAACATCCTGAAGATGGTGATGGCTGATTAAAATATCGACATCCTCAGAAGGATTACCTCGAAGAAGATCGCGAACAAAGCCGCCGACAGCATAAACATCTTGGCCAAAAAGGCGGACGAAAAGCTCTTTATCCCTGAATTCAGCCTCGCTTATTTTCATTATGACATTTTTTTCTTCATCTTAAAGTTCATCTTCTTTAATCGCAAGTCATAGATTAATCATTATCTTACCTTAATCTTTTCTTCATTTTAAACTTCAAGCTATTTTTTGGTCATTACTACCCGGAGGCCAACGTATTCAAGGGGAGGCGAAGCATATGTCCCGTAAGGATCCTTAGGAGTAAGAGCAGAAGGGCCAATTATTTTACCCTGGCCCTTTTTATCGACTGCCCATTCAGCCACATTTCCTCCCAGGCCAAAAATCATTTCTTTCCCTGCTCCCTGGAAGCTGTCCACTGGAAGGAGGAGGGGAGCGAAGCCTTTTAATTCCTTAACCTTTTTCAGAAGAAGTTGAGCATCGTCAGGATTAAGGTTGTAGCCTGCCCAATAATCAAGAGTGTTTTCTTTCTTTCCTGCCTTTTTAACCAGATTTTCTGCCTCTTCCATCGTTGGCAGACGAAACTCTTTGCCGGTTACCTGGCTTAGCCATTTTACATATTCTTCTGCTTGAGCGAAAGTAATACTGCTTACAGGAAAATTAGCGGTTTGAGGATCATATTTATAGTTTTTATCAAATGAGGCCCACTGAGCCCTGGTAATCTCAAAGCGGCCTACTTCCAGTTTGCCTAAAGAAACGGTTTCAGGGATAAGATAGCCTTTGAACTTCTGACCGTAAAAGCGTCCAACCTTGGCCAATTTTTCCTTTTTGAAAGCAAAGTCGAGAGGAGAACTTTTCATAAAAGCTTCATTTTTGGCCTCTTCTGTCTTGAAGAAATACTTATCAAACCAATCAATTTCTTCTTTCATTTTTCGCTGCTGATGGCTGAGCTTGCCTAGACTATGAGGCTGACCAGGAAAAATAATGAATCTGACCGGGGCTTTTCCCAATTGCTGCAGAGCTCGGTAATATTCCCATCCCTGCCCGTAAGGGACATTGGTATCTTCGGTGCCGTGGAAAATAATCGTCGGAACTTTCATTTCTTTAAGATGGAAAATAGGGGATTTCTGAATATAGTGATCCAACTCTTCCCAAAATGGGCCTTTGAAATAATAATTATCAAAGCTGACTCCAAAAGCACAGTTACCGTAATCGCTGATCCAGTTAGCGTCAGCTGCCCCCACCCCGGCTACTTTGAAACGGTTAGTCCAGACTGAAAGGCCTACAGTTAAAATGCCTCCGTTTGACCAGCCCATGGTTCCTAAGCGATCAGGATCAACCATCCCTTTTTTGATCAGGTAATCAATTCCATTAAGTAAATCAGGGATTTCATATTCATAATAATGTCCTTTAATCGATTCTGCGAATTTTTGTCCATAACCGCCTGAGCCGTGATAATTGGCCCTGAGGATAAAAGCTCCTTTCTGAGCCATAATGTTGGGGTAAGCAGCCCATGATTCTCGGAAGGCGTCCATATCCACTCCTGTGGGGCCACCATGGATCATCAGGATAAGAGGATAACGTTTTCCTGGATGATAATTATGAGGATAATAAAGGATGCCTTCTATATCCTCATTTAAAGCTCCTTTCCATTTAATAACTTCTGTCTTAGCCATAATTTTATTTTTAAGATAAGAATTGAGATTTGTGATTTGTTTGGAGCCCTCCAAAGAATTTCCTTTTAAATAGCCTGAATACCACTGGGCGGGTAAGGAAGCATTGCTGTAATTATAGACAGCTACCTCACCTTTTTCCTGAAGCACTAGGCCATAAATGTGGGGATAATGTTTTCCTTCTAGCTCCTGGTAAGTGAAAGTATTGCCTTTTTGGTAGTATCGCCGCCATTTAGGCCTGGCTCCGTTAGCCAGAGAAGCTACAAAACCATCTTTTCTCACCTGGAAACCAAGATGAAAAATTCCCCATTCCCAGTCCAGGGGTACTTCTTTATATTTTTTTGTCTCCAGATCAAAATAATAGAGAAAATCTGCTCCTGGGCCGCCATGGACATAGTCACTTGTTCGAGTTACAGAGAAATAAAATCCTTTATCATCCAGAGCCCAGGCTATCATGTTTGGCTTGAATTTCGGATCGGGAAAGAGTTCTGTCTTTGATTTTTGTTTAACGTTGATTAAAAAATACTTGGGTTTTATTTTCTGATCTACCCTGAAGCGCAGGCTCTGGTTATTCCTGGTTAATATCCAATTTTTGTCATGAGAAAGAGCAAAATTTGTTATTTGATCTTTGTTGTCTGTTAGTCTTTTTAATTTTTTATCTTTGAGGCTCAGAATGAAAAGCCGATAAGGAATCATATGCTCTTGGTCTTCGGCCACAAAGGATGTATCTTTTCTTTTTTTCTTTTCTTCTTCTCGAAGATACCTTTTTTCCCTCGCCAGAATAAGGAGATGATCATCATCCAGCCAATCATAGCTTCTAACGCCAAATTGAAGTTGAGTTACCGGCCAAGGCTCACCTCCTTCTCTATTCATGAGCCAGATTTGAGCCCCTGAGATTTCTTTTTTTTCTTCTTTTCCCTTTCTGGCCGAGAGAAAACTAATCAATTGGCCGGATGGAGACCATTTTGGACTAAACTCACTTTCTTGCCCACGGGTAAGCTGAATGGTCAATTCTTCGGTGCCAAGACTTGAAAGGAAGATATGACTTACTCTCCGGTCTTTATTATGATTTGGTATTGATTTTACCCAGAGAACCCAGTGGCCATCTGGGGAGATGGTAAAGCTTCGGGCTGATTCTTGATTAATGACGTCTTCAATTTTCCATTTAGATGAAGCTGATTTTTGTGATTCTGCTGCCCAGGCAGGTAAAAGCAGGAAAAAAGAAAGAAAAAGAAAGAAAGAAATTAAAAGGGTTTTATATTTCATTTTTTCTCCTCGGTGGCTTGCTTTTTGCTGAATTTAGCCAGCAGGTCAGCTACAGCATCTTTATGGACCATGAATGTCAGCATTTTAAGCTTCACATAATCATCGCGGTAAAAATAATAGCCCTTAAATTTGCCTCTTTGAGCGCCGCTGCCAGAATCCTTAATCAAAAACCAGGTGTGAGTTGGACTCTCCTTAAAGCCGACAGCATGAATGGCATGATCGTCGAAAGTGGAACGGTTGTAGAATCTATACTCACGGCTGTCCTGGTCAATTAGTTTCCCTGGAATGTCGTAAGTTGGAATAATAGCTATATCTTCTTCTCCATTTATGCCTGGTTCGGAGACGTCCCCTCCTAAAGCTACTGTGTAACCATTCTTTAGAGATTTGACAATAGCTTTATAAAATTCATCGAGGGGAATGTTGTAATAATCCTGGCTGTGCCACCAGTTATCGGGAACTTTATATTCGCCTTTTGTCCAAAAAGGAAGAGATTTAAGGCTCATAAAACAGACATAATCATCCAAAGGAAGCTGGAGAACATTGTCCAGATATTCCTTTGGTGTCATTTTTTGGCCGTTGACTTCAATTTTTTCTGGGGGCTTGCCTAAATATTTATTAAGAATGCTCTTTACATAAGAAACTGCTTTGTTTTCATCCCAATATTGGTTCTTTTGACAAAAATCAAGGTACTTTTTTATTTCTTTGAAAAGCTGGCTGTGATCATGTTCTTTCTGGCCGGGAAGAAGGCCGCTGTAATCAGAAGCCCTGATTGCTCCATATTTTTTCATCCTGGCCAGGACAGCATTATGTTCTGAACCCTGGCCTAGAAATGATTTCCCTTTTTCTTTGATAAAACGTCGAGCTTTCTCTACATACTCCCAATAAACGGTATACATTTCTGATAGTTTAACAGCCGGTTTACCCAAACGCTTCATCTCTGATTCAAGAAAAGAGGTGGTGGCAAAACACCAACAGGTTCCTGTCCAGTACTGGCGAATAGGGGGAAAATGGAAATATTGGGTGAATTCTTGAAGAGAGGCTGGTTTAGCTATGTAGGAGAAATCTAAGGAAAGATGAGTTCTTTTCTTGCCTCTTATTTCTCTGGTTTTATAGACAGCCACATCTTTCTGCTGGAGCTCTTTATCCGAGATTTTGATCATCTGTTTTTCCACCACTTTTTCTTTCTGTTGGCAAGATGTAATCAGTAAGCCTAAGAAGATGAAAGAAAAAATAATGACAGCGAGAGAAAAAGTTTTTTTCATTTAATCCTCCTCTTAAAGTTTAGAATTTTTTATACATAGTCTTTTGTTGCTATTATTATAAAAAGATAGAAGCATTTACTTCAAACGTTTTTTTCATATTAAAAAAATCTTTTTTGAAGATATGGAGATCTTAAACAGAGGCTTCGCTGAGGATAGCGGCCTCTAGGTCTTGGAGAGGCTAGCCTTTTTATTTAAACTTGTTCTGTTAAGGCCAATAGTGTATTCTTAAAGCCTTAGAGAAAAGTAAAGGAAAATGAAACTAAAATATGGATTTTTTATCATGCTCCTGGTGATGCATACAGTTTTAATCGGAACGGCTTCGGTGGAGAAGGATCTGGCCATTTCTCTTTCAGAAAGTCAAATTCAGGATTTATCTCTTCAAGGCCTTTCGCTCGTTTTTTATGTCAAAATAGTAAACTCTTCTTCTAAAGATTATTATCTTTCAGGATATGAATACCGCTTTGTTGTCAACCAGACAGACTACATTCAAATTAAAACTGGTTTAGAAGAAAATAAAATAAAAATTGATGCTTTGAAGGATACTTTTATATCTTTTCCCATAAAGATTACTTATGTTCATCTTTTCCAGGTAGTTAAGAATCTTGAAAATCAGGACAAAGCATCTTGTTATTTAACTGGAATTATGAATTTTTCCGATAGAAGAAAGGAGAAAGGTAAGCTTCCGTTTGCCTTTTCAGGCGAATTTCCTCTATTTAAACCCCCAAATATAGCTATCCTGAAACTTAAAATAAATAATATGACCATTGGGGGAGCTGATTTAGAGGTTGATGTTAAATTAACCAATAATAATGGTTTTGAGCTCATGGTCGATAAAATTGCTTACAAGCTTCAATTGCAGGCAAAACCTATTGGCCAAGGTGAGATAAAAGGAGATAAGAATATTAAGAATCACCAAAGCCGGACATTCAATCTTCCCTTACTCCTTAATTTTTTTGAAGTTGGGAAAGAGGTTTATGATATTTTGTACCAGTCTGAAGCTATCTGTCATTTTCAAGGTGAGATGGAAGTTCAAACTGTTTGGGGGAAAGTAACCATTCCTCTTGATAAAGAGGAGGAAGTTAAAATTTCCAGAATTCCTTAATCAAGGAATTTATTAATGGTCAGTATTGTTATCCCTACTTATAATAGAGCCTCGTATTTAGCTGAGGCTGTTCAATGCGTTTTGGACCAGACTTATTTCCAAAAGCCATCTCAGCAGCATGAATTCGAAATCCTGATTATCGATGATGGTTCTACTGATAAAACAGGCAGACTGTTGGCTTCGTGGCCAAAACAGGTGAAATATTATTTTCAGGAACATAGTGGGGTCAGTCGTGCCCGCAATCATGGCCTTGAGTTAGCTAGGGGAGATTTTATTGCTTTCCTTGATTCAGATGATCTCTGGCTTAAAGATAAAATTGGAGTTCAGATGAGCTTTATGAAAGCTTTTCCAGAAGCAAAGGTATGCTATACAGAGGAGATCTGGATAAAAAAGGGAGTTTGGGCTAATCCAAAGAAAAAACATAAGAAATACTCTGGCTGGATTTTTGATAAAGTTCTTCCTCTTTGCTTGATTAGTCTTTCTTCAGCTCTTTTCCGCAGAGAAGTTTTTGATATAATTGGAATGTTTGATGAAAGTTTACCTGCTTGTGAGGATTATGATTTCGGTCTCCGCTTGGCTCAAAAATTCCCCGTTTATTTAATATCAAAGCCTCTTATTATCAAACGAGGTGGACATCCAAACCAGCTTTCCCGAAAATATTGGGGAATGGATAGATTCAGAATTGAAGCACTGGAAAAGATGCTCAGGTTAGGTTTATCTCCTGAACAGGAGAGATTAGTCAGGCAGGAGATAGTTAGAAAAGCTCGCATTTTAGTAGGGGGCTTTTTGAAAAGGAATAAGAAGACTGAGGCTGAGAAATATTTATTTTTAATTAAAAAATACAAATTCCCTGAATTTCAAGATAAGATGGAGGTAAAATGACTGTTTTGGAAGTTATAAGCAAAAGACGAAGCATCAGAAAGTATAAACCGGATCCCATCCCCCACCAGGTATTAGAGCGTGTTCTAGAAGCTGCGCGGCTGGCTCCATCAGGTAACAATCTTCAACCCTGGAAATTTATTGTGGTCAAAAATCAGGTTATTAGACAAAAATTAGCAGAGGCCTCTAGAAGACAATATTTTATGGCTGAAGCCCCGATAACTATAGTTGCCTGTGGTTATCCCGATAATTGTTATCCCCGCATGGGACGCTATATGAAATCTTGGCCGGTTGATGTGGCTATTGCTTTAGAACACCTAATTTTGCAGGCGGCAGAAGAAGGATTAGGAACATGTTGGATAGGCGCTTTTGAAGAAGAAAAGGTAAAAAGAATCTTAAGTGTTCCCGAAGAGGTTAAAGTTTTAGCTTTAACTCCCTTAGGCTACCCGGCTGAAGAGCCTCCCGCCCGAAGACGCAAACCATTAGAAGAGATAATTTCTTATGATATGTTCTAAATTATCTAAAATAAAAAATAAAGGTAAAGAACTGAGCAAAAGAAGAGAGGCGCTAGCTTTTAAAACCAGTAATTTAGGCCAATAGAAATCTGATAGCCACTCAGGTCAAAAGGTTCAAAGCCTTTAAAAGACTCAGTGAAATTCCCTTTGAGAAAATTGTATTTAAATTCGCCTTCGATGCTAATCCTATTAGCAATGGGGAACATCACTCCTCCCAGAGCATGGTAACCTATTTTAAGTTTATTTTCTTCCCGGGCATCAGTGGCATAAGTAGGATAACCGATAACGTATTCATCCAGTGAGGTATCATAGAATTCTACTGGGTCAGAAAAGTCAATCATATCTCCCTGAAGTCTAACATTCCAGAGGTAAATACCAACCCCACCTCCCACATAAGGAATGAATTTGCCTTTTCGGCCTAAAGGAGCAATTTTGAGAGAGACCTGAATAGGAGTTATAGATACATCGAAAACGTGGCTTATGCCAAAGCCTTCGCCGTAGTCAAAGGCATAATCCTGGCCTTCAACAGCTTCTTTGACGTAACCCTCATAAAGGCCGACTTTTTTTCTGGTATAGCCATCAATGCTCAGAGCAATGCTTAGCTCGCGAGTTAGGAAATAGTCATAAGTAAAGCCGAAGTTTGTCCCCATAAAATCACTTTTTTGAAAATCCATGTTTTCAAATTCAATCTGCCATAAATCACTCTCAGCCCGGGGAATAAAGTAGCCTACTTTAAAAGAGATTGTATCGGCTTTGGCCACAATAGGGAGAATAAAGACAATAATTGGAATAATTAAAGAAATCATTAATGCTTTTTTCATTTTTTACTCCTTTCTTTTAATATACAGCAAAATCTGTGCCAATTTAAATGGTTGTTTATTGGACACCCTCAGAAAAGAAGCTGTGGTCTAAATGGGTCAATTGTCCACATTTTAATAAATGTTTATAAAACAGCTAAGGCCTGGAGTCAAGCAGAAAGCAAATAAATGACAGAGTAGAGTACTTTTGAATAAGATGGAATACTTATAGATTTTCCCTGGGATTTTCTATTTTTTTGGCTTCCCTTTCTGCCTCAGAAATGGATTTGCATATTATAGCTGAATAGCCGTGCTCTGATTTGGAAATATTCTCAAGAACCATTCCTTCTTCACCGGAGACAACTCTGATAACTTTTCCCACCCCAGTTTCTACTGCTGCTTTCATAGTTTTATTTAAGATTTCATTGATCCCTTCTCCAGATGGATTGTATTCTTTTACATTTGATATGGCTGTATAGCCAGGCTTTAATTTCTTGGCTTCTTTTCTTAGGTCATTGGGTAAAGTGGCTATATCTTCTTTAGTCAGAGTTCCCTTCAAAGTTGTATAAAGGCGGTTTCTGTTGATGTCTGCTCTGATTAAGATTTCTTTTTTTGACTTTTTCATTTTTACTTTATTCTTTTTATAAAGAGATTAAGGTACAGAAACTCTCTCAAAATATTTAATATCATGGAGAGCTATGACTATATCAGCTAATTGCTGCAGCCGCTGAATGGAATCATAGGCCTGGAGGGCGTTGATGTGAATTCCTGGAGCTATAGCCTTTACACCTAATTTTTTCAATGAGTCTGGTGGATAGAAATTTTCTTCTATAGTACAAAGGCCGCTGAGGCAGACTTTTCCTTTAGATGTTTCTACCATAACACTTTGTGTTCCTGGAGTGTGACCAGGAGTCTTTAGGATTTTAATCCCGGGAGCGACAACTTCGTCTCCATCAACAATTTTCAATTTTGCCTCTTTGGGGGGAAGAGCGAACCATCCTGTTTGAGTAGGATGAGGATTCTCAGCATAATCTAACTCTTCTTTTTGAACGTAAAGTACAGCTTTTTTAAATTTGGTCATGTCACCAGCATGATCTTTATGGAGATGAGTTAAGATAAATTTAAGAAACCAGCTCAATCAGCAAAATCTAAATGCCCTATATCTCGTCTATTTGCTGGGACGAAAATTAAATTTCCAGCCGAGCTGGTGAAATAATTAAAATAAATTGATTTCTCTAAAGTTTTGAAGAAATCCCGCCTCAATAGAGGCTATTAATAACTTGCATGTTTTTCTCCCTATATTTAATATAATTAAAGAAAAATGGCCGCAGAATCCCAACTTATTCAGGTTGATCTCAAAAAAATTGAAGAAAGAAAGATTAAGAATATTATAGCTGTCTTAAAAAGAGGAGGAGTTATAGTCTTTCCTACCGATACCTTCTATGGCTTGGGGGCAAAATGCTATTTAAAAGAGGCTGTGTTGAAAATCTATGCCTTAAAGAAAAGAGAGCTTTCCAAACCTTTGGCTTTAATCGTGGCTGAGATGAGAATGGCAGAAAGCTTGGCCTTAGAAATTCACCCGCTTTTCAGGCAATTGGCCTCTAAATTTTGGCCGGGCCCTTTAACCTTAATCCTCAAAGCTTCTCCTTTTCTTCCACGAGAGCTGCTGAGTGCTGGAAACACAGTAGGCCTAAGAGTGCCAGCTTCTCTCTGGCTTCGGCACCTAATAAAGAGAGCAGGTTTTCCTTTGACTGCCACCAGCGCCAATCTTTCAGGAAAAGAAGAAATCTCAGACCCTAAAGAAGTGATTAAAATTTTTAAAGGAAAAGTAGAGCTTATAGTTGACGGAGGACCCACTCCAGGTGACAAACCCTCAACTGTAGTTGATCTTTCCTCAAGGAAGCCAAAAATTATAAGAGAAGGGGCTTTACCTTCATCTGTATTAGAGAAATATCTGAAAATGAATTAGGAATATTATCAAAGATAAAATTCCATGCCTTCTGAGGCGAGAGCAAAACCTTCATTTTCTATTATTTTTCTCGATTGGCTCTCAGGATAAAGAGCAAGGTTAGTGTGATTAAGAAGTCTTTGATGGGTGCATTCGAACTGAATTCTAATATCTGGAGTAGCATCGAGCAGGAAGAATTTTTTTCTTTTAAGTCAAAAATGGCTAGAGAGGAAATAAGGTGGGCATAGTCAGGTTCTTTTCGGACTCTGAGGCAATTAGGAGAATAGAAAAAAGAAAAATTGTCAGCTTTTTTATTATCTTACTCTGGCTCCAGTCGGCACCTCTTCTTCAAAAAAAGGAATAATAGCTTTTCCTTCCACTTCAGCCGCCAGAATCATACCTTGAGATTCAATACCTCTTATGACTGCTGGCTTTAGATTGGCAATAACTACCAGTTTTTTCCCCATGAGGTCCTCAGGTGAATAAGTGTCAGCCACGCCAGCGACCATGGTTCTGGTTTCATCTCCAATATTTACTTTAAGCTTGATCAATTTATTTGTTCCCTCTACTCTTTCTGCGCTCAGAATCTCACCTACTCTGAGATCCATTTTCATGAATTCATCGAAAGTGATTTGTTCCATTTTTACCTCCTTGGTTGGCTTAGTCGCCTCTTTTTGTTCTTCGTGGAGAAAATTTTTTAAATCGATACGGGGGAAAAGAGGCTGAGGAATTTTTATTTGTTTCCCTTTTTGGTAATCATCAAATCTTAATTCTGAGAAGGGTTCTTCTTCAATGGCTCTTTCTTCTCCCAGTAGTTGCCAGATTTTTTGAGCGGAATGGGGCATAACAGGGTAGAGAAAGTAACTAATGGCCCTGATGGCTGCTGCTGTTTGATAAAGAATTCTGGCCAATCTTTTTTTCTGGTCAGTTTTTTTGGCCAGGAGCCAGGGTTCCTTTTTAGCCAGGTACTTGTTGACTGAGTTGATGTAAAACCAGATTTCTTCCAGTGCCCGGTTGAGGGCATATTCCTGGTTATAAGCGAAAACTTTTTCTTTAAGAGCCTCAAATTCTCGGCGAAGTTTGACATCCTGTTCTTCTTCTTTTCCTATTTCTTCCAGTTTTCCTCCGAAATAATTATAAATCATGGTCATAGTCCGCTGGACAAGATTGCCAAGGTCGTTGGCTAAGTCTGAATTTACTCGATGGACAAAACCTTCGTGAGAAAAGTTTCCATCCAGTCCAATAGGAATCTCTCTCAACAGGAAATAACGCAGGGCATCTGCTCCAAAGGTTTTGATGATAAGATAGGGATCGAGAACATTTCCTTTTGATTTAGACATTTTGGTTTCGTCTTTAAGCCACCAGCCATGACTAAAAACCATTTTTGGTAGAGGTAAATCAGCGGCCATCAAAAAGGCTGGCCAGAAAACAGCATGAAAGCGGAGAATATCTTTGCCTATAAGATGAAGGTTTGGTGGCCAGAATTTTTGAAAAAGAGGTTCATTCCAGCTATATCCAATACCAGTTAAGTAATTATGAAGAGCATCAAACCAGACATAAATAGTATGAGCCGGATCATCAGGCACTGGAATGCCCCATTTGACAGTAGTCCTGGTAATACTCAGGTCTTTAAGTCCCTGACGGACAAAGCTGACTACCTCATTCATTCGGCTTTGAGGACGGACAAAATTCGGATTTTTCTCATAAAAATCGAGGAGACGATGGCTGTAAGCTGAAAGTCGAAAAAAATAGCAATCTTCGGAAACAACACTTGCTTTGCGACCACAATCGGGACAAATTTTATTGCCATCTTCTTCCAGAGGCACATCTTCAGACAGGAAATTTTCATCAGTCACACAGTACCAGCCTTTATAAATACCTTTATAGATGTCACCTTTATCTTTTAATTTTTTAAAGATTTTTTGGACACCTTTCTTATGAAAAGGTTTGGTGGTCCGAATGAAGAAATCGTAAGAAATATTTAAATCTTCCCAGAGATTTTTGAATCTCACTGCTACCTGATCTGCCAGTTGAAAAGGTTTTAATCCTTTTTCCGCAGCCGCTTTTTCTACTTTCTGGCCGTGTTCATCAGCACCAGTTAGAAAGAAAACATCCATTCCCAATAATTTTTTAAAGCGAGTAATGGCATCGGCGATAATAGTCGTGTAAGCATGTCCAATATGAGGAATATCATTAACGTAGTAAATGGGGGTGGTAATATAGAAGGTGTTTTTAGAGCTCTCGGCCACCTGACATCCCTCCTCTGATGAGAGTCATAGCTTCAGCTCGAGTAGGGCTGTGGGTGCGGAAAGAACCTCTGACAGCTGAAGTCACGGTTAATGACTTTGGTTTTTTAGCTCCTCTCATGGACATACACATATGTTCGGCTTCAATGACGACCATAACCCCTAAAGGTTTAAGTTGATCATTTATAAGATCGGCAATTTGCTTGGTTAACCTTTCTTGGAGTTGAAGACGGCGGGAAAGGATGTCAACCACTCTGGCGATTTTACTTAAGCCGACGATTCTTCCACCCTTGGGGATGTAAGCAACGTGGGCCACTCCAGCAAAAGGCAGAAGGTGATGTTCGCACATAGAATAGAGGGGTATATTTTTGATTAAAACCATCTCGTCATGCTTTTCGCCCTTAATAAGTTTAAGATGTGTAGCTGGGTCCTGATTGATTCCTCCCAGAATTTCTGAAAACATATGAGCTACTCTCCGGGGCGTGCCCTTGAGTCCAGCCCGTTGAGGATCTTCATCCACCCCTTCTAAGATGAGTTTGACTCCTTTTTCAATTTTCTTTAAATCCACTTTTTAACTCCTTGTCTCTATTAGCTTTTTTCGCCAGAATATTTTTCATTTTCTTTTTTTTCCTGAAGTACTCTTTTAAGGCTCTTTGAATGACTTCTTTTAAAGGTAGATTATGTTTTTTAGCTATTTTCAAGCAATCAGAGAATTCAGGCTGAACATTAACTTCGTTTCCTTCATAATAGGCAGTCTTTAGAGCAACTTTTTCGCCTAGAATAGTAACCTGAGTTGACTCTCTGGCCAGGACTCTCCTCTCAAGAGGAAAATATCTTACGCCTACAGTACTTGTTTCTTTAAATACAGCCTCTATAAGGTTGTCTATTTTATCAATCTCAGCCAGAATGGTCAATTTAGTGGCCAATCTATTCTTTTTCATAACTATAGGCGTAAGAAAAATATCTAAAGCTCCCAGGTTTAAGGCAGTCTCAAAGAAGGCTCCCAGAATCTGAGGATTAGAATCATCGATATTGGCCTCGATCAAATAGACCTTTTTTTCTGGCTGGAGGTCTTTCTTTTCTCCATAAAAGATGCGAAGGATGTTGGGGAAATTGGTGAAATTTCTATGGCCAGCTCCGTATCCAATTTTTTGATAGCACAATTCAGGGAATGTTAGGAATTTTTTGGCCAGAGTTGAAATTATGGCTGCCCCAGTTGGGGTAACCAGCTCCTCTTTGACACAGGCTGAATAAACAGGAATGTTTCGGAGAAGTTCAGCCACTGCCGGAGGGGGTACAGCCAGATGTCCGTGGGAAGTTTTTACCCAGCCTTGTCCCACATTAAGAGGAGAACAGAAAAAATCTTCAATCTGAAGGCACTCGGCAAGATAGCAACTGCCCATAATGTCTACTATAGCATCATCGGCTCCAGCCTCATGGAGGTGCGCTTCTCGGAAACTTCGACCATGGACTTTGGCTTCTGCTTCGAAAAGCCTTTTAAAGATAGCTAAGGAGTTTTTTTTGACCGAAAAAGAAAAAGGGCTGGCCTGGATAAAAGATTCAATATCTGACCATTTTCGCCTGATTTGTTTTTTTCTTTTAACTTCTATATCAACCTTTAGGCCGCGAATAGAAGCTCTTTTTGTTTCTTTAATTTTGATTTCCAGGGGCAGCTTAAGTGCAGCTATTTTTTCTTTAAAAAGCGAAGGTTCAACCCCTAAATCAAGCAAAGCTCCAAGCATCATATCGCCGCTTATGCCGGCTGAAGCTTCGAGATAAGCAAAATAGGTTTTTGATTTATTCATTTTCTTAAAACCTTAAATTAAACCATCTAATTCTTCATTAATGAGAGACAGGAGCTCTCCTGCCTTTCCTCTTAGTGAAAAATCTGAAGCTGGAGTAAGAGGAGTAGAGGTAGGGTTGATTTCAACTAGTTTGGCTCCAGCTTCAGCTGCTGTTAAAGGTAAAGAAGCAGCTGGCTGGACTACAGCTGAAGTTCCGATGACCAGCATTACTTCACATTGAGAGCTTTGCCTAAATGCTTGATGTAAGATGGATGAAGGCAAGGCTTCGCCAAACCAGACCACATCTGGTCTTAAGAGAGCATGGCAGCGAGGGCAGTGAGGGGGAATTTCTTTTAGAGGAACTTCATGATTTTCGATTACAGTTCCCTCTTGGAGACATTTCAAGCGCCAGATGTTGCCGTGGAGTTCAAGGATATTGTGAGAGCCTGCTTTCTGGTGAAGCCCATCAATATTTTGAGTGATGAGGACAAAAAAAGGAAATATTTTTTCCCATTCTGCCAGGACTTTATGACCAGGATTAGGTTCTTTGGGAAATATAATAGTCCGCCGCCAGTTATACCATTCCCAGACAAGCTTTGGATTATGGCTGAAGGCAGCCGGAGTGGCCAGCTCTTCGGCTCTGTATGTTTTCCAGAGGCCGTTCTTTCCTCTAAAAGTGGGGATGCCGGATTCGGCTGAGATGCCAGCTCCAGTCAGGACTACTATCTTCTTTGAGCCAGCCAGTAACTTGGCCACCGAAGCAATTTGGGCTTTAGTCTCCATTTTTTAGCCACCGCCCCTTAGAATAATCTTTTCTTCTTTAAAAATCAAAACTTAATTAAAGGTAAAGCGTGAAGCGTAAATCGTAAAGATTTTTTGATTTTTTGTCCTTTGCTTTTGATTTTTTGTCCTTTTTGATTTTTTGTCCTTTGGCTAGAAAATTTACAGATATAAAATGAATTAGATCAAAAAATCAGCCTAAATTTAACCTTAGAGTTATGATTTCGACCCAATAATTAAACCTCTAAGAAAATCATATTCTTCTGGATTTATTGATTTAGGGTGTGTTATTAAATATCAAGATTATCATGACCTGATAAATTTTAACCATCCTGGAATGCTCTTCTGACTTGACTTCTGTCCTCAACAAATTATATACAAGTATCTCAATCTAAGGAGGAAAAATGGAAGATAAGAATCGCTCAGATCTATCGCAAGCCCTCATAGGAATTCTAGGAGGCACAGGCCTTTATGAAATGGAAGGGCTGGAAAACCGGGAACAGTTGGAAATAGATACTCCTTTCGGCAAAACTTCAGGCCCCTACATTTTAGGCCAACTTGAGGGCAAAAAAGTGGCCTTTCTCAGCCGCCACGGACCTGGCCACCACCTTCTTCCTTCTGAGATAAATTACCGAGCTAACATTTATGGCTTTAAAAAGCTGGGAGTGGAAAGGGTAATTTCTGTTAATTCAGTTGGCTCCCTTAAAGAAGAAATCAAACCCCGAGATATTGTTTTTTCAGATCAATTTTTTGACCGCACCCGGAGGAAAAATACTTTTTTTGGAGAAGGAATTGTGGCTCATATCAGCTTTGCCCAGCCTGTTTGTCCTGAACTTTCCAACCTTCTTTTCCAAATCGGCCAGGATTTGGGATTAAGAGTCCATAAAGGAGGAACTTACCTCTGTATTGAAGGACCAGCTTTTTCTAGTAAAGGAGAATCTTTTATTTACCGCTCTTGGGGATGTGATGTCATTGGCATGACCAGCGCAACTGAGGCCAAATTGTGTCGAGAAGCTGAGATTTGCTATGCTACCATGAACTTGGTCACAGATTATGATGTTTGGCACGAGACAGAAGAAACAGTCTCTGTCGAAATGATTATGGATAACCTTAAATATAATGTCAATAATGCTAAAACTATTATCAAAAAAGCAGTGGCTTTGCTGCCAGAGCAGAGAGGCGAAAACTGTCAATGCAGTCAGGCCCTGAAAAATTGTTTGGTGACTCAGTCTGACCTTATGCCTGAGCCAGCCAAAAAAAAATTGTGGTTACTAATTGGTAAGTATTTAAAAGATTGAATTATTGGTACTACCTAAGATAATTGTAAGAGGCTGTCATGAGTTTAGTTATTATTGGTTCTTTAGCCTTTGATACTATTGAAACCCCCTTGGCCAGAAAGGAAAAGATAGTTGGTGGTTCTGGTACTTACTGTGCTTTAGCTGCTAGTTATTTCACTCATCCTAAAATAGTAGGAGTTGTAGGAGATGATTTTCCCCAGGAAATGATGTCATATTTTGAGAAGAGAGGAGTTGATGTGGCTGGAGTAAAAATAGAAAAAGGGAAAACCTTTCACTGGGAAGGTCGCTACGACTCTAATCTCAATCAGAGAAAGACAATTAAAACTGAGCTAAATGTCTTTAAGAATTTTAAACCTGTACTTCCTCCTGATTACAGGCAGGCTGATATTATTTTTTTAGGCAATGTCGATCCTGATCAGCAAGAGGCGATTGTAGCTCAGGCAAAGCGGCCCAAGCTTGTGGCCATGGATACTATTAATTTATGGATTAAGAACAAGCCCACTTCCCTCTGGAAAGTTTTGGAAAAAGTTGATGTTTTTTTTGCCAATGATGAAGAAATTAAGATGCTAACTGATGAAATGAACTTGATTAAGGCCGGAAAAAAAATTCTGAGCCGTGGACCTTCTTTTATCATTATGAAAAAGGGAGAACATGGAGCCTTGGTTTTAGGTGAAAACTTTATTTTTGGAGCCTTGGCTTACCCTTGTGAAAAAGTTGTTGATCCCACTGGTGCTGGAGATTGTTTTGCCGGCGGCTTTCTCGGATATTTAGATAAAATCAACTCCTACGATAAAGCATCTATCCGCAAGGCAACTATCTATGGAAGTGTCATAGCTTCTTTTGTCATTGAAGATTTTGGCATCGAGCGCTTAAAAAAACTTTCAGCCTCAGAGATTAAGAAGCGCTATCAGAAATTTAAAAAATTGGTTTCTTTTTAAATCAAGAAGACTCCTTGAAGGTTTTGCATTTTTCGATTAGAACAGGCAGAAATTTCCTGTAATCGGCCGCGATACCCAAGTCTGATTCCTTAAAATGTGGGCTTCGGGATCTTTATTAACAGCCACTATCCATTTTGATCCAGAGCAGCCAGCCGCGGCTCTTCCACCGTAAACTGGCTTTGTTTGGAGGAGTAATTTAGTCTGAGCTTCCAGCTCAAGATCAAGACAATCCAGACATACGCCCAATTTAAGTCGGGCTGCCAAGTGGGGAGCCATATCACCTCCCAAATCATTATGAGTTAGAAGGATGAGATAGGGATTCATATCAGACAGAGTTTTGATCATTAATAATAAATAATGCTCGGCCGATATTTCTTCATAAATCTGATGCTTTATTAAATATACTTTATAAACTTCCAGGCAAGCTGCTTCATCGTCTACCTCTTCAGGTTTATCGCTGAGAATGAGAAGTCTTAATGTTTGGCCGAGCCTACGGCAAGTTTTTTTGCTCAATCAGCTCGGGTTTTTGTCTTTTCAACCAATTCTACCAGGATACCATGTGTTTTGCTGGGGTGAAGGAAAACACTTAAACCTTCGGCCCCTGGGCGTGGTTCTCCTAAGATTTCCATCCCTGTTTCTTTAAGAAAAGCTATTTCAGTTTTAATATCTTCAACTTCATAACAGATATGATGGAGGCCTTCACCTCTTTTTTCTAGAAATTTGGCCACAGGCCCTTCATTTTTTAGAGGCTGAAGAAGTTCAATTAAAACATTTCCAACCTTTACCATACTGATTTTAATTGTCCCTTGACACCCGATAATAGGTTCTGAGGATTTAAGTTTAAAAACAGATCGGTAAAATTCTCTTGCTTCTTCCAAATCATTAACAGCAATTCCCAGATGACTGATTTGTTTTATCATCTAAGACTCCATCGGTTGCTGAGATTTACCTTATTTTAACCTCTATAACATAGGATATATTTGATGTCAAAGAAGGCAATTGTTTTGTCAACACCACCTGAAAATGTCCGGTTTTCTAGCACCTAAAGATATCCTATTATTAGCAACCCGACAATGCTGGCCACTTTACTTGTTCAATAAAAAATATTAATATCAGTTGTTATCTTTCCGTATTTAGGCCGATGTCCAAAATAAAAAAGAGGGCTTCAACTCCAGAGATTAGACTCCTGCTGGGCAATGAGGCCATAGCTAGGGGATTAGTTGAGGCGGGTTGTCAGGTGGTTACCTCCTATCCAGGAACTCCAAGCTCAGAGATTGTTCCCGGAGTAGTGGCGTTTAAAAAGGAACTGGGCTTGAGGACTTATATCGAGTGGTCAACCAATGAAAAGGTTGCATATGATAATGCATTGGCTGCCAGCCTGACAGGCAAAAGAGCAGCTGTGGCTATGAAGCAAGTTGGGCTTAATGTTGCCTCAGATTCTCTGATGAGTTCTGCTTATACGGGTGTTATTGGTGGCTTGCTGGTTATAAGCTGTGACGATCCCGGTCCTCACAGTTCTCAGACTGAACAGGATTCAAGATTTTATGCCATGATGGCCAAAGTACCGGTTTATGATCCCTCCAGCCCACAAGAGGCTAAAGAAATGGTCAAGGATGCTTTCCAACTTTCAGAAAAGTTCCAGATTCCAGTTCTCCTGCGGCCTACTGTAAGGGTTTCCCATGGCCGCCAGAGCGTCAGGCTTTCTCCAGTCAAAAAGCTATCACGCCAGGCAGAGTTTAAAAAAGACCCTGAGCGCTGGGCAGCTACGCCTAAATACAGACTCCTTCTCCATCAAAGATTGAATGAAAAATTAAAGAAAATTCAGAGAAAATTTGAAACGGATAAAAAGTGGAATTATGAAATCAGCTCCTCTCCTCAGGCTAAACTGGGGATTATTAGCTGCAGTGTAAGTTTTTCTAATATCAAGGATATAGTTGAGGAATTAAATTTAAAGAATAAAATAAATATTCTAAAAATAGGGACTCCTTATCCATTTCCCCAGAGAAGGGTTGAAGATTTCATCTCCAAACATGACAAAGTTTTGATTATTGAAGAGACAGATGCGGTAATCGAGTACCAGATTATCGATAAAGATAAAGTGATGGGAAGATTGAGTGGACATGTACCTGGGGCTGGTGAGCTTACAGCTGATAGAATTTACAACATCTTGGCCAGGATCCTGGGTGAGCTTAAAATAGCCAGACTGAAAGATAAACCTAATACCAAGCTTAAGGCCCTTATCAAAGAGCTGAATCTTCCTCAAAGAAGACCAACTTTATGTGCCGGCTGTCCAGAGAGAGCCGCTTTTTTTGCTATAAGAAAAGCCTTTCCTAAAGCTATTTATACCAGCGATATTGGCTGTTATACCCTTGGACTTAATCTTAAAGCAGTTGATACTGTCCTCGATATGGGAGCTGGCATCACCCTGGCCAGTGGTTTCTATCAAGCCTTTAATCAAGATGGAAAAAATGTACCTATTGTGGCTACGATAGGCGATTCAACCTTCTACCATGCCGGTGCTCCTTCTCTTATTAATGCTGTTTACAATAAGGCCCGGTTTATCTTGGTTATTCTGGATAATGAAGTAACGGCCATGACGGGGATGCAGCCTACCCCCGGTATAGGCGTGACTGCAGATGGCAGCCAGGGAAAGAGAATCCCTCTGGAAAGGCTGATTAAAGGCTGCGGCTTAGATTGGATTGAAACAGTTGATCCCTATGAAGTAAAGACTCTGGTCGAGCTTTTAAAAAAGGCTGGAGAGTATGTTAGAAGCCCCGATGGCGGTATTGCTGTTATTATTGCTCGCCACCCCTGTCTCATTCGCTATCCTCAAGAAGCTGTAGTAAATCCAGTAAAAGTAGAAATAAGCGAAGATTGCAACGGTTGTCGCTACTGTCTTGATTATTTCGAGTGTCCTGCCCTTTATCTAGAAGAAAAGAGGAATCGAGTTGAGATTGACCGCAACCTGTGTGTAGATTGTGGAGTATGTATTAATGCTTGCCCAAAGGGAGCTATAGTAGCCAAGGGTTAAAATTTTGGATAAGTGATGAAAGTCCAGATTATATTAGCTGGTATCGGCGGCCAGGGCATACTGTTTTTATCTAAGATATTGGCAGAACTAGGCTTAAGATCAGGCCTGGATGTTATCGGTTCAGAAATCCATGGCATGAGCCAGCGGGGAGGTTCAGTAATTGCTCATCTCAAACTGGGAAAATTCTCTAGTCCTTTAATTAGGGAAGGAGCGGCTGATTTTCTTTACGTCCTGGAAATAAATGAAGGCTATAGAGCTCTTCCCTTCTTAAAACAGGGCGGAGTGATCTTTGCTAATCTTTCTGAAAGAGAAGAGTTTAACGAAAAAATATTGAATCATCTTAAAAAGGGAAAAATAGTAATTAAAAAATATGACGCCAACCTGGCTGCTTCCCAAGTGGGTTTATTGAGATCCTCGAATGTAGCTCTTATTGGATATTCAGTGGGAACTGGCTTGGTACGCTTTAGATACAGCGATGTTAAAGAGGTGATTGTTTCCCTCAGCAGACAGGGGGATGTTAATCTCAACCTAAAGGCTCTGGAGGCAGGCTGGAAGGAGGGGAAGCTTCATTCGAAAGATTTATGGCGAAAAGCTACCTCATAGATTAACCTAATATTCTCAGGTGAAATATATTATCCAAAAACCAGTTAATTCCCACCATTAGAATTGCTGCCTGTACAACAGTTCTCATCCACCAATAGAGGAAAAGAGGGAAAGGTTTATTTTATTCTTCAATATTATTATTTTTTTATTCTATTTTTCGGCTCTGAAGAATAAAACAAAATTGGCCAAGAAAGTCTTTTTATATATGATGTTGACCCCGTATCCTATAGTAGTTAGATTAAAATTGTAATCTCTATGGTCATAATTATCAAAATTAATACAAAATAGATTTTACTTAACTTTGTGTTAATGGTAGCATAAAAATGTACCGATTATGGTCAGATAAAATGGGTTGAATATTGGAGATCAATTGTCAAGCAGATTCAATTCATTTATTTTTATTAAACTAATAATTGCTCTGGTCATTTGCCAGCTGGCCGGAGTTGTTGGTTTACTCTTTACTTCACCTTCAACTTATAGCTGGTATGTTTATCTGGAAAAGCCATCTTTTACCCCGCCCCGTTGGCTCTTTTCGCCCGTCTGGATAATACTTTTTGTTCTCATAGGAATTTCGCTCTATCTCTTATGGAAAAATTCCCTTAAAGAGAGAGCAGTAAGGGTGGCTGTCCTTTGGTTTGGAGGACAGCTTGGGCTCAATATCCTTTGGTCAATCGTATTCTTTGGCCTCAAAGCCCCCTTTCTTGCTTTCCTTGAAATATTGCTCCTATGGACAGCCATCTTGATTACAATTATAAAAGCCATAAAGGTTTCCAGAGTAGCCGGACTTCTGCTGGTTCCTTATTGGGGTTGGGTGAGCTTTATGGCTGTCCTTAATTTTTACTTATGGGCTCTAAATGTCTGAACTGATTATTTCTTAATTTTGCCCATTATAAGCAGTATAGGTTTATCTGTATTGTGTTTTATTACATTAGAAATGCTGCCGCTTATAAAATCGCTAATCCCTTTATGGCCGTGAGTAGCCATGGCAATAAGATCCCAGTTTGTTTCGTTTATTTTTTTTAGGATTTCTTCAGCCGGTTCTCCTTCAGCAAAGGAAAAGCTGGCTTCTAATCCTGCTTTTTCCAAGGTGGATTTAGCCTTAGCCAAACAATTTTTTGTTTCCTCTATGGCAATTCTTTGCTGGTCAAGAGTATGAACATGAACTACGTGAAAAAAATGAACTTGGGACTTATGCACTTTTGCAAGTTTTTTGATATGCTCCACAATGACACTATCTACTGAAGAGCAATCCATTAATACCAGTACTTTTTTGTAAAGAAACATCATGTGCCTCCTTTACTAAATAGTTGTGTACAAAAGATAAATATTCAGTAAGATAATAACCACAGAAATTATGATAGCCAGAACAAATTCAGTTGTATTGCTTCTTAATTTTCCCATAACTGACTTTCTCCGGCATAAAATAAGCAATGGTAATAAAGTAAATGGAAGCTGCAAACTCAATACGACTTGACTTAATATCAAGATTTTGAAGGTAGAAATTCCAGATATAATAATTAGGAAAGAGGGAATGGCTGTAATAAAGGCCGCTATCTTATATAATGTTGTTGATGGATTTTCTGGTTTTCCTAAAAAACCTGTTATTACGTTTACCTCAGCCATTGAAGAAGTAATTGAAGAAGAAATTCCGGCGAATAAAAGGGCAATGGCAAATAATATACCCGCCAAATGTCCTGCTAGTGGAGTAAGAGTGAGAGATGCCTGCTCGAGGTTATTAATTATTAGGCCATTTTTGAAGAATACAGATACAGCCACAATTATCATAGCAGAATTAATTGCCCAGCCTAAAAGCATGGCTATACTTGTGTCTATTTTTTCAAATTTGGTTAAAGAATTTTTCTTTTCCTCAGTTTCACCCCACTTTCTGCTGTGAATTACATTGGAATGCAGAAATATATTGTGGGGCATAACCACAGCCCCAAGCATCCCTAAAGCAATATAAATATTTTTATTATTGATTTTTGGGATTATAAATGCAGCTACAACTGATGAGTAGTCAGGCTTAACAATGAAAATTTCAATTATATAACATATAGATATGGTGGCCAGAAAAATGAGTATTATCTTTTCAAGTTTATGATATCTTTGAGTCACAATAAAGAATACTTCTATTACTACAATTACCAGCGCCCCAATCCATAGAGGACAGCCAAATAACAGTTTGATTCCAATCGCTCCTCCTAAGAGCTCGGCTACATCCGTTGCTCCACATGCAGCCACAATTGTAATGCCAATCATTGAAGAGAGACGATTATTAAAATGTTTTCTAATATTTACAGCAAGGGAATTTCCTGTAGCAATGCCAAGCCTGGCAGCCATATTCTGAATGACTATTAGAATTAAAGTGCTAAGTGTAATTACCCATAGCAGCTCATATCCGAATTTTGCCCCACCAGCAATATTTGTAGCCCAGTTTCCAGGGTCAATAAAGCCTACTGTAACCAGAAATCCTGGTCCAAGATATCGAAGTAAAGTTCTGAATAGTCCCTTCTCTTCTGGCTTCATGCTTTCCTTAACGGCTTTTGTTTTCAGAAGAATCCTATATGCCTCTTTAATATCATGTAGTTATAATGATCTTCTAATAGACATAGCATAATTGATTAGAATTTTTTGTGGATCGTAGAATACCTTCCTTTCAATTTGAAGGTTTAGTGTACGGCCAACCTGGCAATAGACAAAGGAATATGTGCATACTTTAGGTGGGATATTGTTTATTCCTAAACTTCGCCCTAAACGTCTTGAGGGAACAGGACCGAAAGCAATCATTCTGTTACCTGCTTGAGAAAAACTATTATAACATCAGGAATTATGAAAAAATAGGCATTTTAAGGTTAAGCTGGTAATAAAATCATTAGCCTGAATTATGCATAAATGTTAGCATTTTTTGGGTGTTAATGTGGATAAAAGCTGAAAATCAGTGATGTTTGCTAATTTTGCTAATAGAGAATGTTTTTCTTGATTTATGATAATTCAGGGAAGCCTTGATTATTAGTGAAAAATATCATTTCTGTGAATAGACATGAATCAAGAGAATTAATATTTGTGTTGCTGTTAATGAAGTAAAATAATCATAGAAAGATTATATTGAGGCCTTTAGATAAGAGGAGGCTTATTGTTATGTAGATGAGCCAAAAAAAATAAAAGGAATCTGTCTTATGGTTGCCTAAACAACCAATGAACTTAGGGTAGATTCTGATGTGTCCAGTGAAGTAATTGAATTCATTTCTATTCAGCTGAAATCGAAAATTCAAGTCTAAAAATAGGAGAAGGTAAGAAGGATGGGAAATAATGAATTAGCGGACAGTAAAAAAAGCTGCCTCTCCCTTTCTTCCTTCATTATTTACAGCCACTAAAGCATAGGTGTAGGTTTTCTTGTTTTCAAGGCCACGATGCCAATATTCGTGAATAGAAGCATTTACCTCAGCTAATAGAATTTTTTTCTCTTCATCTACCTGATATATTATGTATTTTGTTATGTTTTTATTATCAGGGTTAGGCTGCCATTTAAGAACATTAATGTATTCGAAAAGAGAAAGTGATCTGTTCAAAACTTTTTCACCGCTGAAGTTCAAAGGAGCATAGATAACCCTGATAAAATTAGCTTTTATGGATCTATCTGAATATAGAGTTAGCTGAAGAGGGTTGTCCTTTTCATTTCTTTGGGGTACATCCCCTGTCCAATTTGAAAAATAATAGTGAGTTTCAGGAATAGCCTGAATGAATATCATCATCCCATTTCTGTATTTATGCTTTCCAGGATGAGGAGAGGTTGTTCCCCCTCGACTACAAGTTATGATTAAATGCCTAAACTCTGGGATTTCTCCTGTGACATAAACTCTTGTTTTAGCCTGGATTCCAGAATTATGATCAGTGGCAAACACTGTAGTTATACCGCTGCTATATCCTATAAAGTATCCATAATTATCAAAAGCACCCACTTGTTCATTGCTGCTTTGCCAGGAAACTTTCTCTGTCAGATTTTCCTTGATTTGATTGCTGTAATAACCCACCGCTTGAAATTGTTCTATACCTTTTTTGAGGGGCACAATTGGATTAGGAGGAAAGATTTTAATTGAAATAAGCCTTTTGTCTGGCGGTTCAGTCCAGATAAAGCGCCTTTCTGTATCAATATTAGAGTTAGGAGTCCATGTGTTGTAGCAGTGGTAATTCCAGTTGAGATACTTAACTTCATCCTCTTCGCCCTCTGGATCTGGGCCAGTACTATTGCCACCACCAACGAGTGTAACCAGAACATTATTTGTCAAAATGCCAAAATAAGGAGACATTCTTTGTGGATATTCATTGCGGGTATCATTCCAGGTGACATCAACCGGCACCCAGCCAATATTTGGAAAGTAAACCTCAGCCCATCGGTGAAAAACATCATCAGTGTAAGGAAAATTTTCTCTGATTCGGCTTCCTCCTTGATAACGGGCGGGGAGTCCGGCTGCTCTACAGAGAGCTATGAAAAGAAAAGTATATTCAGAACAAGATCCGTGGCCATTCTGTAAGACGACAGGAGCATCGTCCCAACGCCCGTCGTTATTGTAATAAAGATGATCTACGACATAATCATTGATTTGACGGTATTTCCAATAAAGGTTGGAAGAACCGGCTATAGCCTCTTGGGCTGCCTCATGAATCAGCGGATGGTTAATATCATATTTATCATCTTCTGAAGGAAAGCTTTTCTTCACATACAAATCCACTACATCGGATCGAAATCGTTCGTCCCCGAGATCATCAGGATAAAGAAAATAATTTTGTCGAAATCCAACAAATTCAATCTCATAGCCTAGGGAAGTAGTTGCGTTTGTTTGAAGTTTTTCTTTGGTATAGGCCACTTGTTGGCCATATATATCGTACAGGTTAACATTGTAGCTATGTTGATTATCATACATAACAGGCATTACATGAACTTGGTGAGGTAAAGAGGGAGGAATACTAATGAAAGTTTTTAGATAATTGAGATTGTTCGGTCCATTGTTTTTAACCATATCAATAAATTGGACCTTGGCTCCGAAAGGGCTGTCCAGACTGTAATTCAAATCTGTATGACGGACAAGAATTTTAAAAATCTTCTTCAGGCTGCTATCTAAAAGCCACAGCGATGAGCCAAAATCGAGGCCAGTTAATCCATAAGGTTCATTAGCCGAATTCAAAAGAAAAGAAATGACCTTTTTTTCCCCGGTATCAATTAGGAAAATTTTGTCTTCTCTATTATCTGCCACCCATAAATATTTCCCATCCCAGAAGATGCTTTTCAGATCCCAGCCCAGACCGGGCATAATTATAGTCTCTTTCTTGGTTTCAAGATTAGCTTTTACAATCTTGCCTGACGATCTATCTATAAAAAATATAAGGTTTGATGAACGGATGGCAATGTCTTGGATTTGAGATGAACTAGAAGAGGTGTATATAGTTTCAGAAGATCCATCAGAAGGGTGGAATTGGTAAATCGCAGATGAATTTCCTGTGGCCAACAGTAAACTTTGAGTGGTTTCATCCCAGGCCATACCCGAAATGGCCATAGGTAGAGGACCGAAAGATTTAAGGACATATCCATTATCAACCCTGAGCTTGAATATCCATCCATCTTTATCACCTACCCATAAATTTGTTCCATCCCAGGCTAGCCCTGCAGGAGAAAAACACTTTTCCGGAACAGCCAAGGATAAGCTGATATATCCTGGGTAGGTCTGATCAAAGGAGGAAAAATGCTGAGTTAAAAGACTTAGAGAAAAATGGCTAAGAGATAAAATAATTAAAATTAAGAAGGAGAAGAGCAGAGTAAATTTGATAGTTTTGATAAGCTTTGAAATTAAATTCATTGTGTCTTAAATTTTACCTAAATAAATTTTCTCTGCCAAATTTCTTATTTTTTAGAGAGTTTGACCTTAGCATGGGCTCAAAAAACCAGCTAATTTATTGAAATAATGAAGAATATAAAAAAAGTCTACAAATTGAATTTCTTTATTGAAAAATGTAAACGCTTTTTTTAGAATCAAGTTCTATGTCAGGATTGACTGCTTATCTCAAGCCTCTGCTTCTAAAGGAGAAGTTATGAAAGTTCGCATCTCTTTAATTTTTATCCTCATAGTCCTATTTTTATCAGCCTGTAATAACTCCGATACTGCGGACAACAATTCTAAAGCGACCAAGAAAAAAATAATAATGAAAATTGCCCAGAACAGCCCTATTGAACATCCTTACCAAGCCGGTCTGGAAAAGTTTAAGGAAGTTGTTGAGAAAGAAACAAATGGAGATGTTCAAGTTCACATTTTCCCCAATGCTCAGTTAGGAAATGAAGAACAGGAAATTATGGGAATAAAATTTGGACTGCTTGATGCTACTATAGTCTCTACTGGCAGTCTTGCCAGTTTTATACCTAAAGTAGAACTTTTTAACCTGCCCTATCTTTTTCGTGATGAGGAACATTTTTATGAAGTTTTAGATGGTCCTATTGGTCAGTGGATGGCCAGAATTATTGAAAAAAGAATAAATTGTATTTTTCTTGGTTATTGTTCCTTTGGAATACGCAATGCTTGGAATAAAAAGAGGCCTATTAGAGTTCCTGATGATTTTAGGGGAATGAAGATAAGAGTTACTAATAGTCCGATTATGCTGGCGACCTTTAATGCTTTTGGTGCTCAGGCAACGACTATGGATTGGAACGAGCTTTATTCAGCCCTTCAACAAGGTGTTTTGGATGGAGCAGAATGTGATATGGTTGACCTTTTAATGGAAAGATTTTATGAAGT
>CAZEQD010000012.1:0-43416 GCA_964514305.1 uncultured Eubacteriales bacterium | reverse complement strand
CTGGATTATTCATAAAAAATGCCGATACTTATTTTTCTTCAGCAATATCAGAAGGGTATCCTGACATTGCTGAAAGAACTTTTCAAGAAGAATCTTTTCTATATTGACCGGCATTTTTTACCCTTCGGGCGAGCCTATTTTGGCGCATCTGTTTCGTTGTGACCCATTTGCGGCTGACGACTACAGCTTCATGGGTCACGTCTCGCATCTGCATCAACCTAGCCTCATGAATAATCCAGATTAGTTAAAGATAGAGAAAATTCATCTCGGCGAAGATAATCTAAAAGCGATGAAAGGGATAGACCCATTATTAAAGTAAAAAAGGTTTCGCTCTTGAAATTTTTGTATTAAACAATTTTTAGACAAGAAGAAATCGGTTTTTAACTTAACGTTTCTGCTGCTTTTTTATTGTTATTGGTCTTTAGCACAAAAAGCGCTTGACCAGCCCCTACAGAAGTTGCGTAGGAATATTGAATATCAATAGCAGCGTTGCCTAAGAGGGCTCCAATTTCTGCTCCAGCTCCAATTCGATCGTCGATTTTAACCACTACTACTTTATGGCTTTTAACTTTATAACCCAAGGCTTTAAGGCATTTTTCAGCCTTTTTATTATCCGAAGTTATGAGATGAAAAATACCTTTTTTTTCTTCTGCATAGGCACATAAAGCCTTTAAATTGACCCCGGCATTAGCCAATGTGCCCAAAACTCTACCCATAATTCCTGCTTCATTAGGCGTAGTTACATGAAGCTCTGACTCTTGCCATACATTGTGCTGCAATGTTTCCTCCTTTAAAAAATGATTATACCAAATCTAATCCCTTAAAAACAAAGAAAAATACATCTAGACGGGGTCAGACCTTCATAAGTTTCATAGCTTAATTGATATATTTCGTTGTTTCGCTAGGGATAGGAATTATTCCAACTGTATTAAAAATTAAAGTTATGAAACTTATGAAGGTTTGACCCCGTTGAGGATTAACCTTGTTATTTTTAGAGAAATATTTATAATAGAATAATTTAAAACTAATATTTATAGATAAAGGCTAAAGACAATGGACAATCAAAGACCAAAAATAGCCATCATTGATAATTCCCTGGATTCTTCTGTTTATAATCCCGTTAGGCATTGGTCCTATCATTTACCCCAGGGATTCAAGATTTTTAAAGCCCAAAACGGGACTTTACCTGATTTAAATGAGGGATTTTCGCATATAATATTAACTGGCTCTGAGGCTTCAATTTTGGATGATTATCCCTGGTTAACAGAAGAAGTGAAATTTATCCAGGAGGCCGCTAATAACAATATAGCAATCCTGGGGAGTTGTTATGGCCATCAACTCCTTGCCTTGGCTTTAGGAGGCTCAAAGTGTATCAAGAGGAGTGAGCAACCGGAAGTAGGTTGGCTTCCTATTCAAGTCAAAAAAGATAGTCTTCTCTTAGGAAAGAAAGGAGTAATTTATTCTTTTGCCTGCCATTTTGATGAGGTTGTCAACTTAGGGCCTGAGTTTGACATTTTGGCTTCTTCGGCTCATTGCCAGATTCAAGCTTTTAAAGTAAAGAATAAGCGGATTTGGGGCTTACAGCCGCATCCTGAGATAAACGTCAGAGAAGCCAGGGTATGTTTACAAAAATTAGTTTCGCTCGATCTTCCTACTTCAGCCTATTTTAAAAAAGCTTTAAAACAACAGCCCAGAGATTCAGGCATTGTTTCCAGAATTGTTAACGGTTTTCTTTCTCTTTAAAAACTGGAAGCATCTTACAAACATCTTTTTTTCCTTGACAAAAGAATTTATTTGTATTTAATTTATTATGAATTGTAAATTTAATATTTACTTTTTTTTTAGCTGGAAGGAGGCTTAGATGAGAAATAAAAAAATTGCTTTTTTAGTAATCGCTGTTCTTGTTATTTTCTGTTTGAGTTCTTTAGCTGAAACAAAGAAATTAAAAAGAATCGGGCGCTACACTTTAGTTAGAATTAAAGGACAAATACCAACAGCAGAAGTAATGAAGACAGTCCTTGATAAATATACCGGGGATATAAAATACGGTTTTGATTTGGCCGGGTACGGAGATTTATTTCTTCCTTTCATTGAACAGATAAAAGCTGCTTCCTTTGAAGAGAAAGAGTTGGCTGTCGGAGATAAGTTAATGTGGATGCTTTTCCGTTCGCGGGGAAAAGTGAAAGTTGTCGAAGACCTTGAATGGGCGGGAAAAGAACCATTGCCGGTTTTTTCATTTACAGTTGTTAGGGGTTTTAAACATTATGAATTTATTATGCCTAAACCTTGCGGCAATATTTCTTTAAGAAAAGTAGAAGAGATTATTCCTGAAGCAGTCTGTGACTTAAAAGTTGCCCCAGCCAAGGCCAATATAAATGATCCTATTTCTATTGATATGAGCGGATCGCAGCATGCTCAGTCGATGGAAGTTGAAATTTATGGGCCGGATGGAACAAAAGTTGCATCTAAGGCCCTTACTCCAGAGGCAGCCAAATGGCAAACCAAATTCGATAAGCCTGGCGAATATATTTTTAAAGGAAAGGCTCTTAATCCCAAAGGCAAACCTTCAACAAATCCTTGTGAGGCAAAAACATACATTAATTTCCCTCCAACTTGTAAACTTTGGACTTCTTGTTTGCCTTGTAAGGATTATGTGGGTAGACCAATAACTTTCGATGCTTCTGATTCGACCGATCCTGATGGGGAAGTGGTTAAGGCTGATTTTGAGATAACAGATCCTCAAGGAAAAACAGTAGATAGATTTTCAGATTCAGAAAAGCCATTTACTTGGGAGAAAATCTTCTCAGCTCCTGATGTTTATACAATTACAGCCATTGTCACCGATGACTTTGGGGCTGTTTCCCAGCCAGCTAGACTAGACTTAGAAGTAACTCAAAAGAGATTCTTTGTTCTGGCCGAAGGTGGACCATTCTTCGCTCGAGGAAGTCACGGTTCATATTTAGCGGCGCGCCTTGGTTTACTTTACAAGCTTGTACCTGATACTCTGGATTTTGTCATTTCAGGGGGCGGTGGTTTGGCCCTCAAAGGTGACCCCTGGAAATCAATTTTTATGGCCAATATGATGTTCAATCTGCATTCAGGACCCGCGTATTTGGGAGCTGGAGCCGGCTTTACTACCAAGGTTAAATCAAACAGGAATTCTGATGCTGAAATAATCAGTAACGTTGGCTACGATGTTTTTAACAATTATTCCAGTGTGGGCTCTGTTTTCTTTGAGCTTAGAGCACCAGTAGGAAAAGATCGCAGTTTCTCACATCATCACAAATTTATGCTTGGCTTCAGAGTTATTTTTTAGGCCAAAACTAAATTTAATAAGTCAAAAAGAATAGCCAGGATGAAAATCCTGGCTTTCTTTTTATAAAAGAGGCTTTAGTTTTTAGAAAAATTATCAATTCTTCTAAAGTTAAATAAAAAGTTAAAATGAAAATTGCTATTATCGGAGCAGATGGACAACTTGGATCTGATCTTGTAAAAGTTTTGGATAAAAAGGAACTCCTACCTCTTTATTATCCTGATTTTGATGTTACCAAACCCAAGGAAATAAGAGCTCAAATCGAACAATTGAAACCTGAAATATTGATAAATACATCTGCTTACCATCGAGTTGATGAGTGTGAAGACAATCCTCAAAAATCATTTTTAGTTAATTCTACAGCGGTCAGAGATTTAGCCCTGATTTGTCGGGATCTTGAGATTATTCTTGTCCATTTCAGTACTGATTATGTTTTTGATGGAGCTAAAAAAGAACCTTACACTGAAGAAGACACACCTCATCCGCTTAGTGTTTATGCTGTTTCCAAGTTGGCGGGAGAATATTTTGTTAGCAGTATTTTAAAAAAATATTATTTAATTCGTACTTGCGGCTTGTATGGACAAGCTGGTTGCTGGGGCAAAGGGACAAATTTTGTTGATACCATGATTTCTTCAGAAAAGAAAGGAAGGGTCATTCGAGTTGTTAACGATCAATGGGTAACCCCAACCTCCACAGCCGAGCTGGCTCTCATTATCAGAGAGCTCCTGCCCACCCGACACTATGGTCTATATCATCTTACTAACGAAGGACAATGTACTTGGTTTCAATTTGCTGAAGCAATTTTTTCATTGCTGAGGAAAAAAGCCACCCTTATTCCTGTTGATTCCCAGACTTATGGAGCCAAAGCTGTTCGACCTTCATATTCAGTGCTGGAAAATAAAAAGGCAAAAGAGATTGGCCTGCCAAAGTTTTCTCATTGGAAAGATGCTTTAAGAGATTATTTGCTCAAAAAGGGCTATTTAAGGTAATATTACCATCATTTCATCTGTTCTTCTATTTTAAAGGATTAGCTCTAGGGATTGGGGCTTTTATTTTTTCTATAATATCGGGTGGGAGGGAACAGACTTCAGTTTTAGAATTAATGACTAAGTGGACAGTATAGCCTGAAGCAATGGTTTTATCATCTTTTAATAATTCATATTTGAAGACAATTTTTCTTGGACTTAGTTGATCGAGGATTACTCTAATATTAAATTCATCCTCATATCTTAAAGGTTTTCTATATTTACAGTAAGCTTCAACCACAACCAGATAATAACCTCTGGCTTCTATTTGGCTATATGGAATGTTTTGATGGCGGCAGAATTCTGTCCGTCCAATTTCGAACCACTCTAGATAATTTTTATGATGAGCAACGCCCATTTTATCTATTTCTGAATAGCGGACCTTTTCTTTGAATTCTATGAAGGATTTTTTTGATTGGGAAAGAGATGATTTATTCGAAAAATTTTCCGAGCTTCGAAATTTCTTCATTATAGTACTTTCGGTAGAGAATTTCCCATTCCCGACTTCCTTCTTTGATAGATTTTTTTTGAGCTTGGATTTTTTCTATAGCCTTTTTGTCTAAAAGCTCATAAAGTTTTATTTCATCTTCAATACTTTTTACTATGGAAAGTCTGATTTCGTTAGGCTCATCCAGAAACTCTACTTGGTCGTCGTTAAATAGAGCATCAAGGATTTTTCTGGATAGATAATTTATTTTTTCTCGGGATAACCGGATACTCATAAGACAATATTCCTTTCTTTGGCCAATTTGGATTTAATCATTCTGAACATAGTTTGATATTCGATGTTTTCTTTTCTAATTTTTTCCATATATTTGCTTAATATCTCCCTTACTTCCTGATCTAATTTGTCTTCTTTTTGGAATTCTTCTGTGATTAAATTAATAATATCTTCGATTAGTTTGTTTCTGTCATCTACTAATATTTTCTCCTCTTTAAGGAGATTTTTGATGATGACAAAGGTCATATGTTCTATTTGGTTCTTGTTTAATCTCATTTCTAGTTAAAAATACAATATCTCTGTTGAAAATTCAAGGAGTTGATGACTAAGAATTTGATTTTGTTGATATTAATGGGGCAAATTGCTTATTTAGCAAAAGAAATATTCAAGATTTTTCTTTAATCGACAAAGAAAAACAATAATCAATTTTTAGAGCCAAATCATAGAAAAAATGGACATTTTTACCTTTTAGAAGTAAGGTAGAGAGTGTATATAAAACCCCCTAAACAGACGGCAAACATAAAAATCATAAATAAAAGAGCCGAAGTTGTCATTTTTAGTTTAGCTCCTAACTAATTTACGATTAAGATATCGGTTTAAAATAATAAATATAAAAAGAGCCAGAAGCCATTGAAAAAGAACTGTTCCCAGTGATGATACCGAAAATATTTTAAACCAGCTACGGGGGTCTTGGGTGTGTTTTTGCCAGAACCACCAGCCTATCATTATCAAAAACTGAACAGGGAGGAGAAAGGCTGGAAAAAAGTTGAACCATTTTCCTACCTTAATTCTGCTATCAGGGGTGGATAATATTTTTTGGCGGAAATCATTTAGGCCAAATTTTATAATAGCCAGGGTAAAAAAGAAACCGCTAACCATCAAACCTAAACTCCAGACCCAATCTTGATTATTAAAAAAAGCCATACTCAAGGCTGATGGTAAACCCAGAACAAAAGTTGCCGCTCCTACTATAAATACAGCCTTTTTTCTGGAAAGACCAGCATCCATTAAGATTCGTGTATCAAGCTCAATCATTGAAATAAGAGAAGAAAAAGCAGCCAAAGAAAGAGCTAAAAAAAAGAGAGCCAGAAAGAATGTACCAGCAGGTACTTTAGAGAATAAATGGGGCATCCAAATAAAAGTTAAACCTTGATTATCTGTTTTCATCACTTCTAATACTTTGGAAAGAGAAAAATTTTGTTGAGCAAAGTAGGAGAAGACGGTGGGGATAACGGCCACCGCGGCCAGGAGCGAAGCCAGATTATTACCGAAACCTATGGTGGTTGAAGTTAAGAGAGGCTCCTCCCGACGATGAGAGTAGACTGCATAAGTAAGAATTAAGCCCCAACCGGCCCCCGTAGACCAAGCAGATTGACTAAGAGCATTTAACCAGACTCTATAATCTGTTAATTTAGCTGAATTAGGGGAAAAGAGAAAATTCAAACCATGAAGAGCTGAAGGAAGAGTGAGAGCCCGTATGCAGGCTATGATTAGAAGAAAAAAAAGGGAAGGAATAAGGATTTTATTGGCTCTTTCAATTCCTTTTACTACTCCAGCATAAATTATAAGGGTCCCGATACTTATAGCCAGCAGATGGAAGATTATCGGCTCCCAAGATGAAGTAAAACTATACCAAAATTGGGAAGAATCTTTTTTTATTAGGCCTTGCCAGGAAGTAGCTACAAAGTATTTTAGACACCAGCCTGTAACTACTGAATAATAAAACATGATAGAAGTAGTGACAAAAGCGATAAAAGTTCCCATCCAGGTAAAATTTTTGCCCATGATCTGGTTGAAAGAAGCAATAACTCCCATTCTCGTTTTCTTGCCGATACCAATTTCAATGGTTAAAAGAGGGATAGACCAGAGGAAGAGAAAAATTAACCAGGCAATCATGAAGGCACCGCCCCCATATTGAGATACAATCCGGGGAAACCGCCAGATGTTCCCTGTACCCACAGCCATACCTATGCCGGCTAAAATTATTGCCCAGCGAGAGGCAAAATATTCCTTTTCTTTCATCTGGCTTAGGTAGAATTATGGTCTGGGCCAGAATCAATGACTAAAAACGGATGAAGACATTTTTTTTCTGTGCTTTTCCTGGCTAAAGCTAAAAGCTTTCCTTCAAGACTAAACAATCTATAGATATCTTCTTTTTCTTTTTTGCTATTTAAAGAGGATTCTTGGGAGGTTAAAATTTTAATTATTTTTTCAGGGTAAATTAAATTCCCATTTTTAGCTAAACTGGCTCCTTCAGGCGTCAATATAATTTTGGGGAATTGAGGCAGGAGGAATTCCAAAGGAATTAGGAATTCATCAAATTTTGCCTGTTCTGCCAGAGTTTTTATTTTTTCTAAAGAATGGGCATCTTTAAGGTGGAAATTGCCGACTTCAGTCCGACACAGATGACAAAGATGAGCTCCGCAACCCAATTGCTGGCCAAGATTGTGAGCAATAGATCTAATATATGTGCCAGAAGAACATTTTATCTTGAAACTTACAAAAGGAGGGCTGTAATCTTTAAGCTGGAAAGAATAGACATAGACTTTTGAAGGTTTAAGCTCAATGTATTTTTTTTGCCTGGCCAATGTATACAGAGGCTTGCCTTGATATTTTTTAGCTGAAAAAGGAGGAGGAATTTGGTCTATTGCCCCCTTAAATTTTTTCATAGATTTAAGGAGTTCCTCTAATGATGGAAATTCTTCTTGAGGAGGTGAAACAGTCTGGCCGTGGGCATCATAAGTATCAGTTGAATATCCAAGCTTTATTTTGCCAAAGTATGCTTTATCTGTTTTTGAAAAGAAAGGAAACAGTTTGGTGGCTTTACCTACAGCTATTATGATTAACCCCGTAGCCAGAGGATCAAGAGTGCCATAATGTCCCACCTTTTTACCTTTTATATATTTTCTGATTTCTTTGACTATGGTATGAGAAGTATAATCTGGGGGCTTGTCTACTAAGATAAGGCCATCCATAACTGAGCTTTATTTAATATTTTTTTGAGGAGAGGATGAAGCCTGTTGTAAATTTTGCTTGTGAAGAAGAGCTGAAACTTTTTCTGGTACTTCTTTGATCAAACGTTCATATTTACCCCGGACGGTAAAACCAGCGGCATGAAGATGTCCGCCACCTCCAAAATGTTCGGCTATCTCGGCAGCATTGGCTGTCCCCTTGGCCCGCAAACTCACTCTAAAAGTATCTTTTTTTATTTCTTTAAAGAAAAGGACCACCGACACTCCTTTAATAGACCGAGCCAGAGTAGAAATATCTTCGGTATCTATTTCTTTGAGCTTTAAAGAATTAAGGTGCTGGCGGAACATAGAGATAATGGCAATATTTCCCTCTTTATTCATTTGCAGGGTAGACAGCACCTTGCCTAAGAGCTTAATTTTCTCTGGAGGATTATTGTTGAAAAGTCTCTCAGAAGTTTCAACTGGATTAGCTCCATATTGGATTAATTTATGACAAACTTCAAAAGATTTAGCCCTGGTATTAGAAAACTGGAAGGAACCAGTGTCAGATATGATGCCGCAGTAAAGATGAGTGGCTATTTTTGGATTAAAATTTATTTTTAACTTTTCTGCCAGTTCAAAAACCATTTCAGCCACAGCTGAAGCTTGAGGGTCTACCCAGTTGATATCAGCATAATAATCATTAGAATGGTGGTGATCAATATTGATCTTAAAGTAATTATTTATATTTTTTTGGCCTGACCGAGAAACATTGGCACATTCAAGGAGAATGACCAGATCATATCCTTGAGAAGGAATTTGACCAATTTGAATCTTTTTGCTGTCAGGAAATTGATTAAAAGGATAAGGAGTAGGATCTTTATTAACGATAGCCATCTTTTTGCCTAAGAGTTCTCCTGTAAAATATAAGGCTAAGCTGGTACAGATTGAATCTCCATCGGGTCTGAGGTGAGATGTGATTACAATACTTTGGCTGTCAATGATTTTTTTTCTTATTAGATCGACTGGATTCTCTTTCATTTTTTCTTATTGCTTCTATGATTTTATTAATTCGCTCCTGATAGGCATTTGTCTGGTCAAATGAAAAAATTAGCAAAGGATTATACTTCAATTTTATCTTGGTGGCAATAGATTTTCTGAGCATCCCTTTTCTTTTTTCTAAGAGCTCCATGACTTTCTCTTTTTCTTTACAGCCATATAAACTTAAAAAAACGTAGGCAGTCTTTAAATCCTTACTCATTTCAACTCTGGTTATGGTAATCAAGCCTGAAGATGAAGTTTGAAAGAATTCGATGAAAAGGCGGCTTAATTCTTCTTTGATAAGGCTCGATATTCTTTTTTGGCGTCGGCTGTCATTCACGACAGATCTCATTTTTACTAAAGAGTTTTAAAATAAAATTACCCTTCGGCTTATCTTGCTGATTAAATCAAAAATATTGAATTTTATAATTGATAATTTCTCCATCTATATTATCGTCTGAATCTTGAATGATCTTCTGAAAAGTACTTTCAATTACTCTTTTTTCGTTGTTGAGGGTGACTATGCCTATTTTGCTTCTCTGCCATTTGTTTTGATATTCAAGCTCAGCCAGAGCAATGTTATATCTGTTTTTGATGCGTTCTTTGATACTGTTTAATCTTTTTCGTTTTTCCTTAAGGGAATGGCAGTATGGAAAATGAATATCTAAGAATAAATATCCAATTATCATGGACAGGGCTCCTCATAACTGAATTTTTATTCTGAACTTACTTTTTCAGTAATAAAAGCTTCGATAATATCTCCCTCTTGAATCTCCTTAAATTTTTCTAAACTAAGACCGCACTCATATTCTTTAGTGACTTCAGTTACGTTGTTTTTTAGATGCTTAAGGGAAGATATTCTTCCTTTGTGGATAAGTTCGTTATTTCGGATTACCTTTACTTCTGCGTTTCTGGTTATTTTTCCATCTAAAACATAACAACCAGCTACAACCCCAACCCGGGGGATATTAAAAATCCTTCTCACTTCGGCTCGGCCCAGATATTTTTCTCGAACAGTGGGTTCAAGCATTCCAGCCAGGGCCTTTTTGATGTCTTCGGTTAATTGGTAAATTACCTTGTAGCTTCTGATTTCTACATTTTCCTCTTTGGCCAAATCGAGTATTTTACCGTTGGCTTTAGTGTTGTAGCCAATAATAATTGCCTTAGAAGCTGAAGCTAAGAGGACGTCAGATTCATTGATGTTGCCTGTGGCTGCATGGATTATGTTTATTTTAATTTTGTCAGTACTAAGATTAGGGAGAATGTCTTTTAGAACTTCTACAGACCCTTGGACATCAGCCTTTATAATAAGAGGAAGTTCTTTTACTTCACCTTCCTCCATTTTTTTGAACAGATCATCGAGAGTAAGGCGTTCGGGTCTTTTAATTTCTTCTTTTTTAACCAGAGACTGTCTGAATTGGATGATTTGGCGGGCTTGAATAAAATCAGCTACAGCTTGAAAAGTATCTCCTGCTTCCGGAACCTCAGAAAAGCCCAAGACTTCAACTGGCATAGAAAGTTCTGCTGTTTTTATTGGCTTGCCGTTTTCATCGAAAAGAGCTCTAACTTTGCCATAGGAGAGTCCGGCCACAAAGGCTTCGCCTTGATGGAGGGTTCCCTGCTGGATTATAACCGTAGCTAGAGGTCCTTTTTTGACATCCAAGCGAGCTTCTAAAATTACTCCCTGAGCTTTTACCTTTGGATTAGCTTTTATTTCAATTACATCGCTTAGAAGTAGAATCATCTCTAACAATTCATCCAAATTGGTTTTTTCTTTAGCTGAGAGCTCAACACAGATAGTATCTCCTCCCCATTCCTCGACCAACAGACCTCCTTTTGACAATTGTTGTTTTGTTTTGTCAAGGTCAGCCTCCGGCTTGTCTATTTTGTTGATGGCCACAATAATGGGAACTCCGGCTGCTTGGGCATGATTGATGGCTTCTCTTGTCTGAGGCATGACACCATCATCAGCAGCTACAACCAGAACTACTATGTCTGTTATTTTGGCTCCCCGACCCCTTAATTTGGTGAATGCTTCGTGGCCAGGAGTGTCAATAAAAGTTATGGATCTATTGTTGTAAGACACTCTGTAGGCTCCTATGTGCTGGGTAATTCCCCCCGATTCTTTGCTTACTATATTGGATTCACGGATAGCATCAAGGAGGGTGGTCTTACCGTGGTCAACATGGCCCATAATAGTTACCACAGGAGGCCTGGGAAGCAAATCCTCAGGTTTACTTTCAGCTTGAGCTCTGACCTCTTCTTCAATGGAAACGATATTTATTTCTAATCCTAGTTCTTGAGAAAGTATTTGAGCTATTCTATCATCTACAACATCATTAACCATAACGCTAATTCCCTTCTCAGCTAATTTATCTATTATATCTTTAGCTTTAGTCTTAAGCTGCAAACAAAGATCTTTCAGACTCATTCCCTCTATCAGCTTAATCTTGGGGACAGATGGCTTACCTGTTTTTGGAACCTTTTTTGATTTTTCCATTTTTGTTTTTGTCATTTGATCACGATTTCTCCAGATTTTTTATTCCCAATTCCCTTTTATTTCGATTTTCCAGCCCACCAATCTGGAAGCAAGTCTAACGTTAATACCTTTTTTTCCGATGGCTAAAGAAAGTTCATCTTTGGAAACAATAGCCTGCATTAACTTTTCTTGTTTATTTAAAATAAAAACTTTTTCAATTTTAGCTGGACTTAAAGCTGCTTTAGCATAAAGCAGGGGATTATCTGACCACTCTATTATATCGATTTTTTCGCCGTGCAACTCTTTGCTAATAGCCAAAATTCTATTTCCCTTTACTCCGATACAGGCTCCGATAGGATCAATATCTTTCTCCTTAGTAAGGACGGCCACCTTAGCCCTTTCGCCTGGTTGGCGGACAATGTTTTTAATTTCAATACTGCCGTTGGCTATTTCTGGGATTTCTAACTCAAGCAGCTTAGCTAAAAATTTATTGTCAGCTCTGGATACAATGACCTGAGGTCCTCTATTTTCTTTAAAGACTTGAATAATAACGGCTCTTATTCTATCGCCTCTTTTAAATTCTTCATTTTTCAATTTTTCTCTATAAGGAAAAAGAACATCTGTCTTATTGACTTCAAGAATCATGTTTTTATTAGTTTCGAATCTTCTTAAGATGCCGGTGACAATTTCACCCAGGCGGGGAGCAAATTCTTCATAAACCTTTTCCTGCTCAGCATTTCTTACTTTTTGGAAAATTACTTGCTTAGCTGCTTGAGCAGCTATTCGGCCCAAAGTTTCTGAGGGGAGGTCTATTTCGATTGAACTTCCCAGTGTGGCTCCCTCACTAATTTTCTTAGCCTCCGACAATGAAATTTCAGTGGCTAAATCTTGGGGACGAAGACTCACTTTTTTTACAGTATAAACCCTTAATTTGCCTTTTTCAGGTTGGAAGGAGATGTTTATTTTTTCATTGTGGCTAAAGTATTGAGAGGAAGCTACTCTGAGGGACTCTTCGATAGCCTGAATGATTACTTCTTTCTTTACACCTCGCTCCTTACTGAGCTGGATGATAGTGTTCCAGACATTAACTTTCATTTAGGCTTCCTCAATTCTGATTATAACAGGAAGATAAAGAGGCCAGAATTATAACTGAATTATTGAATAATATCAAATAAAGAGCAGGGGAGGCAGCGATTGCACAACTTTTATCAAAAATTAAAGATGCCCCTTAAGATAGCTGATTTATTTTATTACAAGATTAATATTAAAGGAATTTTGGATTATATATAGAGTGTGGAAAATATGAGCAGATCAAGGATGCTTCTAAGGGTGGAGGGGAAGGTAGATTTCTGGGTGGAAGAAGGGATTTTTTTACATTATAAGAGGAGCAAAGACCAGGCTGACAACGGCCATGAGCTTAATTAAAATGTTCATAGAAGGACCGGCTGTATCTTTTAGGGGATCGCCGACTGTATCGCCAATTATGGAAGCTGCATGAATCTCTGTTCCTTTTCCTCCGAGGTTACCTTCCTCAATCCATTTTTTAGCGTTATCCCAAGAGGCACCGGTGTTGGCCATAAAGATACCCATCAACACCCCAGTTGAAGTGGCTCCAGCTAAAAATCCGCCTAATGATTCGGGACCGATTAAAAAGCCAACCAGCAGAGGCGTAATCACAGCCAAAAGACCAGGCAAAATCATCTCTTTAAGGGCATTGCGAGTTACAATATCTATACAGCGATCAGAATCAGGCTTGGCCTTTCCTTCCATAAGACCTTTGATTTCTTTAAATTGTCTTCTTATTTCCAGAATCATTTTATCAGCCGCCTTACCTACTGCTTTTAGAGTTAAAGAAGACATGATAAAAGGCATCAGGGCTCCGATAAGAAGGCCAATAACTGTCTCGGCATCGGTTAAGCTGATGGAGGTTAATCCGGCCGTTTTTTGGTAAGCAGAAAAGAGAGCTAAAGCTGTCAGAGCGGCTGAACCGATAGCAAAGCCTTTGCCTATGGCGGCTGTTGTGTTTCCCAAAGCGTCAAGCTTATCTGTAATTTTTCTAATCTCAGCGCCTGCTTCAGACATTTCCGCAATACCGCCGGCATTGTCAGCAATGGGACCGTAGGAATCTGTTGACATCACAATACCAATAGTAGCTAACATACCTACGGCAGAAATAGCGATCCCATATAGCCCGGCTAGTTTGAAAGAGAGAAAGATAGCTCCGGCTATTGTCAAAAGAGGAAGAATAGTACTTTGGAAACCGATAGCTAAACCAATAATTATGAGCGGAGCGCTACCGGCTTCGGCCGTTCTGGCAATAGTTTTAATAGGAGGTCCAGAAGTGAAATATTCGCTTTCCAGCCCGATCAGAACTCCAGCCAACATTCCACTTAGGACAGCCCAAAAAACACCCATGTTGCCCAGGATATAGCGGATAGAAAAAAAGGATCCAGCTATAAACAATAAAGCACTTATATAGGTTGCATTCCTCAAGGCTGATTGGGGGTTTAAGTTTTTTAATGCTTCAATAGAGAAAATACCGATAATGGAGCTAATGAGTCCAATGACAATAAGCAATAAAGGCAGGGACATATAATTCAAGGCAGGGGTCATTGTTGCTCCTAGAGCTAAGGAAGCCACTACTGAACCTACGTAAGATTCAAAAAGATCAGCACCCATACCAGCCGTATCTCCAACATTATCGCCCACGTTGTCAGCAATAACTCCAGGGTTTCGAGGATCATCTTCAGGAATCCCTGCTTCTACTTTGCCTACAAGATCTGCTCCAACATCAGCACTTTTGGTGTAAATGCCTCCTCCAACGCGGGCAAATAGAGCCACTGAGCTGGCCCCCATGGCAAATCCATTGATAATTTTAGGATCTTTAGTAAAAAAGAAAAAAAGTCCAAGGCCAGCCACGCCCAAGGCCGCGACCGAAGTGCCCATAACTGCTCCCCCCTGGAAAGCGACAGTCAAAGCCCGGGAAATCCCCCCATCGATAGCTGCTTGAGTAGATCTTACGGCGGAGCGAGTAGAAGCCTTGAGGCCAATGAAGCCGGCCAGCATTGAACAACTGGCTCCTGTGAGAAAAGCCAAACTGGTGTAGATGGAAAATAATCTCCAGAGGACAATAAAAACGGCAACTACAAAAACAGAAATATGAAGGTATTCTCTTCTTAAGAACACCATAGCTCCAGAGTGGACTGATTCCGCTATGTCATTCATCAATTCATTCCCACGGGGATATTTTTTGACATAAAAGTAAAGACCAACGGCGAAACCAACACCAAGTAAGCCAATTATAAAGGAATAGGGAATTAAGTTTATAATGCTCATTGATATCCTTCCTCTAAAATTTAAGCCAATTTTATAGCATAAAGAAATACAAAAGGCAATTTAATTCTAGAATCGCTGCCTCAAAGGCACATATTGTGCCATTTTGAGCAGATATTAGAGATATAAATTGATCTAATTGTATTTTATATATTATTGATATTAAAAGAAATAGATATTAAATGATAGTTGGCACGAAATTTGCCCTTTTAATTTATCCATTAATTTCGTCTTAGCACCAAAAGGTAGAAAACCAGAAAAATTGATTAGAGAAAATGGTATTAGTAGCATTCGAGCTTTGCAGATTGCCTTTGAAGATCCTTCTATAATTTTTTTTATTAAATCTTGTTTTTCTACTCCTGAAGAGCGGCCAACAATAATTACTAATAAATATCTCTCCCCAGGTAAAACCGGTTTTAAATGGCGGGTGGAAATTATAGAAAAAAACTCTCTTGCCTCAGCTAAAAAAGAGTTAATAAATTTAGCTCTGGTTGATATAGACTCATCTCAGGGAAGAGTTATTAAACGTTGTTTTTTCAGAAGTATTATTTGGCCTGAATACCTGAAAATTAGGAGGCTTCTCTCTTAGGTTAACTTTCCTATTAGGCTGTAAGGGCCACAGTCAGCAATGAGGACATGGACAAAACGGCCTATAACATTTTTCTGGCTTTTAAAATTTACCACCTGGTAGCTCTCATTACGGCCGGAATAAAGCTGAGGATTCTTCTTGCTTTTTCCCAGACAAAGAACTTTTATGGCCTTTCCAATAAGAGATTTATTGGATTCAAGTTGGATATTTTTCTGGAGAGTTTGAAGTTCAATGAGTCTTCTTCTTTTTTCCCTGAGGGGAACATTATCTTTCATTTTGGCTGCGGCTGTAAAAGGACGGGGAGAATAGTGGAAAGAAAAAATGTTAGTAAATCGAACTTCTTTTAGAAGATCAAGAGTTTGCTGGAAATCTTCTTCTGTTTCTCCTGGAAATCCGACTATAACATCTGTACTCAAGCTGATATCAGGCATTAATTTGCGTAGATAAAATATTTTTTCCAGATATTCTTCTCTGGTGTATCCTCTTTTCATTTTTTTTAAAATTGACGAAGAACCAGATTGAACTGGTAGATGGAGCTGATGACAGACTTTGTCTGAATCCTTCATGGCTTCAGTAATGGCCGGAGCAAAATTTTTAGGGTGAGAACTCAAGAACCTTATCCATTCTATACCTTCAATTTTGTTTACCTCTCTTAGAAGTTGAGGGAAAGTCTTTGATGATTCAGGGTCATAGTAAGAATTTACGTTTTGTCCAAGAAGATGAACTTCCTTATAACCATTCTCGGCTAAGTATTTTATCTCTCTAATAATCTCTGACATTGGCCTGAATTTTTCTCTTCCTCTGGTAAAAGGCACAATACAATAAGCACAAAAATTATTGCAACCCTCCATGATAGTCACATAGGCACTATATTTGCTTTTTCTTAAAACTTGAGCCGGAGAGAATTCCTGGCATTCATTTTTCCAGCTGGTAGCTATAATTTTTTCGGCTGCCTTATCGGCAAGAAGGGCCGGTAGCTCGTTATAGTTGTCCGGACCTATGACAAAATCTACAAAAGGCTTTTTTTCCAGCAAGTGGGAGCGATAGAGCTGAGCTACACAACCGGCTACACCTATTTTGATGTTTTTCTTCTGCTTGAGTAAAGATAATCTTCCCAAAAAGGAAAAAAGTTTATCTTCAGATTTTTTTCTAACAGCACAGGTATTGACAATAACTAAATTGCTTTCTTCGAGGGAAGGTGAAACCTTTGCTCCTTTTTGGCACAATATTCCAGCTATTCTTTCTGAATCATTTTCATTCATCTGACAGCCGAAAGTATGTATATAGAATTTAATGTTTCTAAAGGTATTATAATTAACTCTCATCCTGTTCTAACCTTAATGAAACTCAGAATAATAATATAATATAAAGGCTGAAAGAGAGAAAGTTTTATTAAGGAAAATAATTTGGTGCTGGAAGTTATTTTTTGATTGATATTGGAAAGAGGTTAATCAGCCTGGGATGTTATTTCTATTCATGTTTTAATTACCTTTGGCTAAGACCGAGATTATGGATAAGCATTTCTCGGGCATTATTCAAAGCTGTTTCCGTAATTCTGCTTCCAGTTTGTAGCCTGGCTATTTCCGCCACTCTCTCTTTGAAGGAGAGTTTTTTTATAGTAGTAAAGGTCCTGTTGTGCATAATCTTTTTTTCTATTCGGTAATGATCAGAAGCAAAAGAGGCAATTTGAGGAAGATGGGTAATGCAAATAATTTGATGCTTAGAGGCTAGAGCTTGAAGTTTGTGAGCTACAAATTCAGCTGTTTTTCCCCCTATACCAGAGTCAATTTCATCAAAAATGAGAGTTTTTAATCTTTCTGTTTCTTTACCAATTGATTTCAGAGCCAGCATGATTCTGGAAAGCTCTCCTCCTGAAGCGATTTTGCGCAGGGGCCTTAGCTCTTCTCCTGGATTAGGACTGATGAGAAACTCAACCTCTTCTGTACCTTTTTCTTTTACTGCCGAGATCATCTCTTTCTGGCAGGGAATAGATTTTGTCTTGATCTTAAATCGGGCTTTTTTCATGCCCAGCTTGCTTATTTCTTGTTCAATTCTCTTTTCCAGCTTTTGAGCGGAATCCATTCTTAGTTGGCCTAGTTTTTTAGCCTGGGTTTTAAATTCTGAAAATTTCTTGTCTATTTTTAGGCTCAAATCTTCCAGCTTCTCCTGACTTGTACTAAGCTGTTGGTATTCTTTTTTAGCTTTTTCCAGATAGAGGAGAATCTCCTCAATGTTTTGACCATATTTTCTTTTTAATTTTTCGATAAGGCTTAAACGCTCTTCAATAGTTTCCAATTTCTCTGGCGAGAGAATTTGTTTCTCTTTGAACTTTATGAGAAAGTCCGAGAAGTCATTGATTGTGATTTGGAATTGGTTAATTGCCTCTCCTATGTTTTCAAGAGATTGATCAAAGGCAGAAAGTTCTCTGACCGTATTTTCGAGTTTGGCCAGTAAGGTGGAGATTGAATTTTCTTGGTTATAGGAAATCTCCAGAGCTGTTTCTACTAAAGATAAGATTTTGGCTGCATTTTTTAAAATTTTTCTCTCATAGAGTAACTTTTCTTCTTCTCCTTTTTTAAGCTCAGCTTTTTCAATTTCTTTTATTTGCCAATCCAAGAAATCAAGCCTCTGTTGTCTTTCTCTTTCTTTGGTTTCCAGTTCCTTTTTTTCTCTAGCCAACTTTTTTAGTTCACGAGCTATTTGGCCAACCTTTAACCTTAAGGGAATAACCTGGGCATAATAGTCGAGGTAATCAAGCTGGTTATCGGTTTGGCGCAAAAAAGCATGGTCATTTTGTCCATAAATATCCACCAGCTGGCTGCTTTTCTCTTTAAGTTTTTTTAAGGGGACAAGGACTCCATCTATGTATCCCTTACCTGGGCTTTCTTGGGAAACTTTTCTCTGGATGAATAGTTCGCTTTTTTTATTCTTAGCTGGAGGAGATGTAGGAGTGAAAAATATAGCTTCAACCGAAGTCTCTTTCTTTCCGGTTCTGATAATGTCAGGAGTTGCTTTTTCGCCCAGGACTAATCTAATGCCATCAATTATAATAGATTTTCCCGCCCCAGTTTCACCAGTTAATATGGAAAAACCCTGGTTAAGTTTTAATTCCAGTTCTTCTATGGTGGCTAAATTTTTTATGCGCAGAAATTTGATCATTTATTCATGGGCCTGAAGTTATTTTAATAGGCACCAATGCGTTCTCCATATTTATCCGCCCATAACCGATATATTTATCTTTTCCAGGGAATTGAGAAGAGTTTATATCATCAGATGAATAACTAATTATATTCATTATTTCTGAAGCTGTAAGCCAGGGCTTTATACTTTTAATTAAGGCGGCCAAACCAGCTACATGGGGTGTTGAAGCCGAAGTTCCTGAACCATACCCATATGGAAAAGAACCTGGGCCCCAATACCAAGTAGGGACCGGTCCGACGATTCTTTCCCCAGGAGCAGCTACATCTACTTCTGGGCCTGAATTGGACCAGGAAATCCAATTGTCATTATAATCAGTAGCCGCCACAGCCAAACAGTAGTCATCATAAGCAGCTGGATAAAGGACAGAAGCCCCATCATTACCGGCCGCCGCAGCCACAACCACATTATTTTCGTTAGCATACTTGACCGCATCTCTTAAGCTTTTAGCTGGTTCCTCTCCACCTAAGCTGAGATTGATAACGTCAGCTTCATGATCTGTGGCCCAGATAATAGCCTGAATAATCCAGCTGTAGTAGCCAGACCCTTCTTCATCCATGGCTTTGATGGGGAGGATTTTACAGTTCCAGGCAACTCCAGCAATACCTTCGCTGTTGTTTGTTTCAGCTGCAGCTATTCCAGCTACAAAGGTACCGTGACCATTGTCGTCTGCGGCTTTGTTGTCGTCGTTGGCATAGTCTGGGCCGCTGGAAAGAATTTTATTTTTTAAGTCAGGATGGTTAAAATCAATGCCTGTATCAATAAAGGCAATAATTACCTGCTCATCTCCTTTGGTTTCTTCCCAGGCAGAGGGAGCCTTAATGTCAGCTCCGGATTTCCCTCGAGGGCTGCCCGCTGGACCAATCTCTTGACCTGAATTATAAAGAGCATACTGCCACTTGAAAAAAACATCATCAGGGGTGACAGCTATATAGGCTTTATAATTTGGTTCGGCATAATCGACGTCGGGATTCTGCCTGAAAATAGTTAACATCTCTTCTACGCTTAGATTTTCTGGAATTTGAAGCTGGTAAACGTGTATCCGGGGAATTAGTCTAATTTTTTTAGCTTGATAGGCAGCTATTTCTGCTTTAATCATCTGCTTTGTTAGATTCGGTTTGAACTTGACAAGGATTTGATCTGGAGCATATTTTATTCCTTTAGAGTGGAAAGGCTGCCCTTTGTTTAAAGCTTTAAGATCTCTTTGAAAGGGTTGGCGGTGATAGTAGATTTTTTTATCAGACCTAAAATTCTGGAAGCTCAGAGTAGATGTAGTAATAAAGATTATAATTAATAGATATAATAATTTATCAGCTTTTTTTATTATGCCTTTCATTTTTGCCTCCTTGCCTAAAAAGAATAAAGTCCTTTTATTACCAGCCCTAAATTTACCCCTCCTTTATAAGGCAATAAATTTATTTCAGCCTGAAAACTTAAGGAATTGCTCAACTGATAAATAGCTCCTAAACTGGCCTCCAATAAGCTTTTTCCTGTTATTTTTTTCTTTTCTTGTCCACTTAAATCCTCAACAGTTTCTTCCATTTTGAAAGTTCCCCACAGTTTATTGAAATTAAATTTTATATAGGGCTGAAAATAGTCATATCCCTCATAGCTAAAAATAGGTCCAACCTTTCCTCTCATCCAGGATGGCTTGCCCTGGGCTGTTCCTTCTACAGCCAGGCCAGGTATTTCCCAATTTTCTTTTACTCCCAGACAATAGACGAATTGACCATAAGCTCCTATCTCAATGTCTTTGAAAGATAAAATATTTTTTTGAAGGCCTGCTCCTAAAATAAAACCTCCGATACTTCCTGCTTGTAAATCCAGAGAAAAAGGCAATTCTTTGAAGATTAAAGAATTAAAGGATGAAAATGAATATCCAATTAATCCGCTTAGGGTTAGGCCGGATTGGAGCTCGATATCAGTATTGAAGGTAAAATAATAAGATTTAAGTTTAGAGGTTGACTCTTTACCATCCCATTCTATTGTTCTGGAGAAGGATTCAAATCCGAAACCCGGTTTCCAGGAAATATTTGACTCTGTCGGGAAAGCTTGCTCTTGGCCATAAGCAAAGTAGACTGAAATCATCATGAGCATCATAAAAATTAAAAAATAAACATTTCTTTTCATTTAAACCTCCGCCTTGGATAGATAAAAATTATTTCTTTTTCTTTTCCAGTTCCTTCAGTATCTCTTGGGCTTTTTGAGCATATTTACTCTGGGGGAAATCCGATATCAATTTAGTAAAATAGGGAATACTTTCATCTTTTTTCTTCCATTTAAGGTAGGAATCTCCCAAATAGTAGTAAACTCTGTCCATCTTCGAATAATTAGGAAAATTGGTCAGAATTTCTTTTAAGCGATTTACCGCTCCTTTATAAGCACCCATTTTATAATAAAGTTCGCCGATGGTGAGTTCATGTTCGGCCAGCCTTTCTTCACAATCTTTTATTTTTTCCTCAGCCAATTTGGCCTCTTCGCTAAGGGGATAATTGGTGATCACTTTTTTGAATTCAGCCAAGGCTTGTCTTGTTTTCGTTTGATCTCGCCCTGGCTTTAAGGCTTTTTTGTAAAAGGTCATGGCTATTTGGTATTGAGCGTAGGCAGCTGATGGACTTAAGGGAAAGAGTGAAATAAATTCTCTGTATTCAGAAGCAGCCAGAATCAGGCTGCCTTCGTCTCCTTTTTTAAAATAAGAATCAGCAATAGCCAGTTTAGCTCGCTGGGCATAGAAGCTTTTGGGAAAAGAGTCTATGACTTGCCTTAAATAAAGACGAGCCTTTTCTGGATCTTTCTTTATATATTTTTCTCCCAATTTGTAGAGAGCTTCATCTGAGCTTTGGATGTCTGGTGCCAATTCTGGATTTTCTTTTTTGCAACTGAAGCTAAGAATTAAAGCAAAGATGAGAATGATGGTTAAACAGACTATCTTTTTAATTTTTTCCTTGCTTCTGAGTTGAGCAGCTGTGTTTTTTACTGATAGAGCTTTTGAAGCCAAATCCATTCCTCCTTCAATCCATCTAATAGAGACACCTGAGGTGAATAATTTAAATCTCGACGGGCTTTATCGATGGCAGCCCATGTATGGGGGACGTCTCCTTTCTGTACTTTTTGCCAGCTGATTTTTATCTTTTTCTGGCAAGTTTTCTCTATTAAAGGCAAAGTATCAACTAATTTTATCCTCTGACCCCCTCCAATGTTATAGATTTCACCGATTTTACCTTTCTCCAAGGCGGCCATAAAACCATCAATGACATCTGTGACATAGGTGAAATCCCTTGTTTGCTGACCATCACCAAAAACGGTAATCTGGTTATTTTTGGCTCCAGCTTTTAAAAATTTATGAAAGGCCATATCAGGTCTTTGTCTTGGTCCATAGACTGTAAATAATCTGAGAGATAAAGCGGGAATTCCGTAGTTTGTGTAATATAGAGAGCAAAGCTTTTCAGCCGCCAATTTAGAAACTCCATAAGGCGAATAAGGATAAAGAGGACTATCTTCAGTCACAGGAAGGTGAGGACAAAATCCATAAACAGAAGAAGATGAAGCAAAAATAAATTTTTTGACGGCTGCCTCCTTAGTTGCTTCTAATAATTTTTGAGTGGCTTCGATGTTATTCTCAGTGTAGATAGTGAAATTTTGGCCCCAGCTTGATCTAACTCCAGCTTGGGCTGCCAGATGAAAGATAATATCTGTGCTTTTTAATGTTTTTTTCAAATCAAGCTGATTTAAATCTGTCGTTAATAGCTTAAAGTTATTTTCTTTAAGCAAGGAAGAAATATTTTTTTCTTTTATCCAACGTGGATAAAAATCAGTAAGACAATCAATGCCCACCACTTCCCAGTTTTTCTTTAAAAGTCTCTGACAGAGATGGGAGCCGATAAAACCCGCGGCTCCAGTTACCACAGCTATCATCTTGATAGAGCCTTGTTTGCCAGTTCCTTCATTTTAATAACGACATCTCCTGGGTTGGCCGCCTGGAAAACAGCCGAGCCGGCCACAATAATCTCAGCTCCAGCTTTGATTACTCTTTCTATATTGTCCAAATTAAGGCCGCCATCCACCTCTATGGGTATTTGGAGCTTTTGTCCTTCTATCCAGCTTTTAAGCTGGGCAATTTTAGTCAGGCCCGAATCAATGAAACTTTGGCCTCCCCAGCCAGGATTGACGGTCATGATGAGGACATAATCTAGGTCCTGGATAATATCGTTCAGGAGATGAATAGGGGTAGCTGGGTTTAGAGCTAACCCTGCTTTTTTCTTATATTCTTTTATGAGGTGGATATGTCTATGGAGGTGAACTGAAGCTTCTAAGTGGATAGAAATCCAATCTGCTCCAGCCTCCTGGAAAAGTGGAATAAAGAAGCCTGGATTTTCGACCATTAGATGGACATCCAAGGGCAAAGATGTCTTTTTTTTGAGAGATGAGACCAACTTGGGCCCAAAAGTAAGATTGGGGACAAAGTGTCCATCCATGACATCAACATGAATTAAGTCGGCCCCAGCCTCTTCTACCGTCTTGACTGCTTCTTCGATTTTAGTGAAATCAGCAGAAAGAATAGAAGGAGCAATTTGAATCATTATTTACTTACCTCCAGATTGATAAGGTTTCTTTTTTGAATGCGGAATCCCTGAGGGGGAAACTGTTTGATTATAATACCCGATTCTAAACCAGGGTAATAAACATAACGAATATCCTCTACTTTGAAATCCATTTCTTTCAATCTGGCAATAATTCTAGCTGCTGGCTTTCCTATTAAATCAGGCATAACATATTTTTTTTCTCTTTGTCCCTGGCTGACCAGAAAGCTAACTGAGGAATTCCTGGCGACTTTCGCTAAAGGAATTGGTTGCTGGGCTATGATTTTGCTGGCTGCATATTTTGAAGTGTGAGCTTGAGATATCTTGCCTTTTTTCAGGCCTGCTTCACCTAAGATTGGGCTAATGGACTGAAGATTTTTGCCGATAAGTTTAGGGACGATAACTAATTCGCTACCTGCACTCAAAATTACTTTTACTTTTTTGTTTAATTTTATTTTTGAACCAGGGGAAGGTTCCTGGAATATAATCTGCCCCTGAGGCCATTTAGTACTAAATTGAGTGCCTTTTTGGACAAGCGATAATTTTTTCCTGTCTAATTCTTGTTTGGCTTCATTCATTGTCTTACCGATCAAATTAGGCAGAGAAACCATTTCGCCTTTCATTACTACTTGAAAAGAAATATTTGCACTCAAAAAGAAAAGAATAAGAAGAGAAAGAAGATAAATAAAGTAATTATAAATTTTCTTTTTTTTCATAGTTTAATAGGCCAAAAAATCAAAGTTATCTATACCATAGATTAATAACCAAGTAAACCTTCAAAAAGTTTCTAGCGGGAGTGGAAATTCTTGTCATCGTTAATAATAATTTTACTCTGGAGATGTTTTTTTTTATAATGAGCAGGAAAAAAGAAAGGAGCGCAGTGAATGATAAATAATTACTCCGATTTTAGAAGTGATACAGTGACCAGGCCAACCGAAAAAATGAGGAAGGCCATGGCCGAGGCTGTAGTTGGGGATGATGTTCTGGGCGATGACCCTACTGTCCAAAAGCTTGAAGCTCTGTCCGCTGAACTCTTAGGTAAAGAAGCTGCTCTTTTTGTCCCCTCGGGTACTATGGGCAATTCAATTGCTGTTAAAGTCTGGACAAGGGAACTGGATGAAGTGATTGTTGAGGAGAGATCTCATATTTATAACATGGAATCTACTCATATGACTTTTATTGCCAGAATAATGCCCCGGCCCCTTCCTTCCAATCGGGGGGCTATGGATCCTGATTTAGTGGAAAAGAATATTAGAAAACCATCAGTCCATTTTCCTCGAACCAGCTTAATCTGTATCGAAAATACTCATAACAACTGGAGTGGGACAGTAGTCCCTCTGGAAAATTTAAAAGCTCTGCGAGAAATTGCCGATAAACATGGTATAAAGATTCATTTCGATGGAGCTCGAGTTTTTAACGCCTGCCATGCTTCAGGAGTTTCTATCAAAGATTATGCTGCTATTGGAGATTCTTTAATGTTTTGTCTCTCCAAAGGGTTATCGGCCCCAGTTGGTTCTATGCTAACTGGACCTCAGGAATTTATTGATGAAGCCCGCCGAGTAAGGAAAGCTTTAGGGGGAGGAATGCGCCAATTGGGAGTTTTAGCTGCCCCAGGTATTTTGGCTTTAACAGAGATGAGGGAGAGGCTCGTTGAAGATCACCAAAGGGCTAAAAGATTAGCAAAGACTATTGCCACCATACCAGGAATAGAACTAAATCCAGACTTGATTCAAACAAATATTATTATTTTTGACTTAAACCATCCTCGCTTAACCATTCCAGAGTTTTTAGATGAACTAAAAAAAAGAAGGGTGCTGGCCTTGCCCACTAGAGGAGGAATTCGTTTTGTTACCCATAAGGATATAGACGACAGGGATATAGATAGAGCCATCTCGGCTTTTGCAGAGATTTTAGAATCTCGCTGAAATAACAAAATAATTATTAATTATTATTTTAATCCTCAAGATTCTTGGCTACAAGTTGAGCAATATCTTGAATTTCCACCTTAGAAATATCTTTATCTTTTAATCCATCCTTGAGCATAGTCAGACAAAAAGGACAGGAAGTGGCCGCTATCTGGGCTTGGGAGTTAATAATCTCATCTGTGCGCAGATGATTTATTCTTTTTCCCAGGGATTCTTCTGTCCACATTAATCCTCCGCCTCCTCCGCAGCAGAAACCATGTTCCCTGTTGTTTTTAAGCTCTATTATTTTGCCTTGACTCAAAGCAGAGAGAATTTGACGGGGTTCATCTATGATTCCATTATGACGAGCAAGGTAGCAAGAATCATGATAGGTTAGGGCTTTCTCTTCATCTGGCTTTATCGAGAGTCGACCACTTTTTATAAGCTCAGCTATAAGCTGAGTATGATGAAAAACTTTGATTTTTTTGAAATTTTCTTTTTCCTCAGGAGAGAGAGAAGGAATTATTTCTAAAAGTCTGGGGTATTCGTTTTTAAATACGTTGTAGCCATGAGGACAGATAACTATTATTTTTTTTATATTGTATTTTTTAAATATTTTTATATTTTCTTCAGCTAACGTCTGGAAAAGATATTCGTTGCCCAAACGTCTCAAAGAATCTCCGCAGCATTTCTCTTCTGTTCCCAAGATAGCAAAATCAAGCCCGGCTCTTTTCATAATGGTTACTAAAGATTTAGCCACTTTTTTACCTTCCTCATCAAATGAGCCGGCACAGCCTACCCAGAAGAGGTATTCTGCCTGAGGATGCTGGCTGCTGAGTTTAACCTCCAGTTCTTGAGCCCAATCTGCCCGAGAAGCAAAACCTATTCCCCAGGGATTGCTGTTTGTTTCTATATTTCGGAAAAAAGAATTTAATTCTGAAGGAAATTGACTGCTCATTAACACCTGACTTTGTCTGAGGCCAATTATTTTGGGAATATGTTCGATTTCTACGGGACAGACATGCATGCAGGCTCCACAAGTAGTACAGGTCCAAATTTCATCTGGGCTGTAAATTTCTTCCATGAGAGGCTTAAGTTCATCCTTTTTCTGATGAATTATATTTTTGCCTTGTTGGAGGAGATAATGTTTAAGGTTGAGGATAATCATTTTAGGTGAAAGAGGTTTATCACTGGCAAAAGCTGGGCAGGCATCCTGACATCGTCCACACTCCATACAAGAAAAGGAATCAAGTAAGTCTTTCCAGGTAAAATCTGAAGCTTTCTCTAAGCCAAACGTCTCTGTTTGTTCAAGATCTAATTGAAGGGCTTTTAACTCGCCCATTGGTTTTTGAGAACGAAAGACAAGATTAAATGGGCCAGTAAACATATGAAAATATTTAGAATGAGGCACATAGGTAATAAAAGCATATACAATAAGGGTATGGAGCCACCAGGAAGTTTTTAAATGGAAGGCCACAAGCGATGGCTCTAAGCCTAAACTCTTTATTTTATGGGCTAAAAGGATGCCTAAAAAAGAGAGGCGTTCCTGATGGGGATCAGCTAAAATATTAAAACATTCAAAATAAAGATAGCTTAAGGTAACTGTTGTTAATAAGAAATAGATTATGCCTGAATCAAGTAATCCTGTAGCATAGGCTTTTGGCCTTATAATGTAACGTCTTACAACTAAGAAAACCACAGCCCCTAAAACTAAGATAGCAAATATATCAATGATTAAAGAAAAAAATAGGGCAAAACCGGTTTGGCCAAAGAGATAAAAATTATCCAAAAAGCCTTCTAAAGTATGATTAACAGTCATTGTATCAAAGGAAAGAGCTCCATAAAAAATAAAAACGTGAATAATACCTGTGAATATTCTTTCATTTTTCAGAGTACATTTCTGGAGAAAAACTTTGGCCAAAGCTTGCATCACTCTTGAAGCTAAGTTGTTAAACCTATTTTCGGGCTTGCCTGAGCGAATGATCCGGAAACGGTATAAAACCGGATAGAAAAAGGCAAAGCCAGTAACAATGATAATGGCTATGAGAATTAATTTTTCTGGAAAAGAAAGCATCATTCCTCCTTTCCTAAAAAGGAATAGCCACTCCCCAAATAAGCCTGAAAAATTTTTGCTTCCTGCCCCATCGACTGGGCTGAAGATCAGCCCAAAGACCAGCTCCCAGGGATAGCTCCAGCCAGTCAAAAGTTTTAACCCTTAAGATTAAATCAGCCAGATAAGCTTGTCCCAGAGAAAAAAGTTTTTCTGTCTGAGATAATACCTGTAAGCTCAAACTTAAACCCTGCCGGTGCCAATAGCCTAACCTTAAACCCATTTCTTGACGCAGTTTATTGCCGGATAAATCCAGGTGCCCCCGCTGGTTCGAATGGTGGAAAAACCAGGTAAAAGGCTCCAGATAGAAACTTCCTATGTTGAAAGGGAGGCCAAATCCTATGTAATTACGGTTAAGAAAATAAGGCTTGTTAACAAGATAGCTTTGGTGTTCTGAATCATGATTGCTATCATGTCCGAATATCAATCTCAGATTTTGCGAAAGAGAATATTTAAAGGCAAAATGCCAATCAAACTTTGTTCGACGCTGACCATCATCATGAGTTACCAGTTGAGCTAAAAAGGTAGCTCTTGGGGAGATGAAAATATAATTTTGAAATCCGAAAAACCACCTGTCTTCTTCACCGCTGAGGTCATTATAGCTGGGGAAATTACAGGGATATTGAAAGTAAGCAAATAAATCACCGTGGAGGGAAACCTTATGTTCCTGGCTCCAGAAATTTTTTTGGAGATGAGGGCGGTAGATGAAAATCTCATAGCCAAAAAGTAAAGTAGGAAAGAGAAGAAAAAATATAACCATAATAGAAATGAGACATTTAAACCTTAATTTCTCAAAATTCATAGACTAAACCTAAGCGAAAGACTCTTGGAGATTGAATTTCTGTAGCGAAACGGAGCGGGAATTCTGGGCCAGTCCATTCGTTTTCCTGGGTAGCTAAGCCTCTGTTGAGGAGATTAAATACATCCAAAACAAACCTTATTTTTCCCTTGGAGGAAGAGAATGTTTTTTCCAATCTGATATCCACTGTTCGATTATATTCATATCTGGCTATTCCTCGCGGATGGGCCTGGATGTAGAAAGGACCTTGATTCAGGCCGCGGACAATTATTTTGCGGGCAAAAGGCTGCCCGTCATAATATTTAATCAGACCCGCTATCCTTATACCAAAAGCAGCCAATAAATTAAAGCCAATTCTACCGACATAAGCTCTATCAAAACGCATCCTCCCTCGAGCATTGATTAATGTGTTAGGATTATCGTAGAGGCTTCCCACTACTCCATCATCATTTTCCCAGGCCGTGTTACCGGGACTGGTTGTTCCAGTGGCAGATGTAGCTGTTAAAGAAAGGAAAAAAGTAAGCCGTCGCCCATATTTTTTAACCAGGGTTAAATCCAATCCATAATATTTTGATATTCGACTCTCAGCTTCCGGGTTAGTTAGAAGGAAAAAATCTTGACCCAATGTCTCTGATTTTTGATTGTAAACAATGAAGGTTAAATCATCATGAGTGCCAGGTATTCTATCGTCGCCGATGTCAAAGATTTTAAGCTCATTATAGGCCGAGAAAGGAACACCAATATTTACCGTTTCCACCAGATTTTTTGTTTGTCTTATAAAACCCGATAAAGACAGATGGAAATTCCGGGCGAAAATAGTCTGCAAAGAAATAACTAATTCATCAGTATATGGACGTTTTAAATCTGGATCAATTCTTGAAAATAGAGGACCTTGACGTTCCACTAGCTCTTGTTCCTCGCCAGGTTGGAACTCTTTATCTTTATTTTTATCATCCCACCTGTAAACCAGACCGCCTAAGGCATCTGGATTTCCGAAAGAAAGATAAGAAAGAGGCAGAGTAAAGTAATAACGGGCTGCCCAAAATTTTAGAGCAGTTTTTTTTGATTTGGTTAGAGGGAAGATAAAGCCAGCTCGAGGAGAAAGGTTGGCCCACTTAATTCTACCTGAATTTTCAAATGAAGAGGAGTAGGGCTGAGCCCAACCTTTACTATAAATAAGATGAAATCCAAGGATTAGAGTAGCCAGATTTGAAAAAGTGAGAGACTCTTCGCAGAAAAAATCAAGCTGGTAAGCCAATTCTTTATGCTGGAGAGGAGTATTATATTTGACAATTTCGAGAGGTTTACCTTCAAAGAAGTGGATATGGAGGTTATTATAGATTTTTTGGGCGGCCAGTGATTGGCCATATTTAAATTGAAATCCATACTGCAGTCGGTGATAACTTCTTTTACCTTTAGTCAGGAAAATATCGCCCATGGCTAATATATTTACGGCCATTCTCTTATCGTGGCCAGCCATAGGAGCCAGGCCAGAAGGAATATTTCTTAAGATTTCAAGGCTGTAAGGCCGGAAGATTCCTTTTTTGAAATTGGAATCAATAATACCTTTATTAAGACCTAAGCTTAACATTAAAGAATGGTTGTTTCTCAATCTTGAATTAAGGATACATTGGAAGATATGGTAGTGGTCGTTTCGTTCAAGAGTAGAGGAGAGGGGAATACCTCTTCCAGCTCCAAAAGAAGGCTGCCTGACTATCTGGCCTGACCATAAAAGGCGCAGACTACTTTTATGAAAATTATACTTTAAGCTAACCAAGCCAGTATAAATAGAAGCCTTGTCGTCTGGTGCATAGTCGGCCAAATCTCTTGAGAAATGATAGGTAGAAAGAGAAGTAAAAAAGTGGAGCTTATTTTTAATAATAGGGCCTGAAAGATGAAAATTACCATCAACATAATAATTAAAGCCATGACTGTCGGTAAGGCCCTCCTTTATCAGAGATGAAGAGATGTTTCTACTTTGAAGCATCTTGTTTAGAAAGAAAATAGAGGCACCACCTCTATAGCTCGTAGTCTCTTCTTGAGTTAGAAGATTGAAATAGCCGCCGGGAGAAAAAGCATAAGGAGGGTGACCAGCATTTATCAGTTGAGTATAGTCCAGTCCATAATAATCTGGATAAAAAAGAGGAAAGCCTGTCCAGTAAGGATCAGTTACATCCAGACCATTAAGGAGATAAGTGTTTTGGGTCCAGGAACAGCTTCCTCGGGCACTAAAAAGAGCCGGCCTGCTTCCCCAAAGTCCACCGACATCAATGCGGTTGGTGGTGGCTGATAAATCTTGATTTTCTATTAATGACCAGACATTATGCCCTGATGGATAATTGAAAATTTGGTCTTTGGATAAGGTCGTCTGTTCAAGGCAGCTTGTATAATCAAGAGAAATCTGTTCAAACTTTGAACGCTCTTGGCCTGCCTGCGGCCTCAGGACAATTTTTAAATATAAAGTTTGCTCAGGCTCAAGGAAAACATTTTCAGTTGAAAGGGATTTATATCCTTCCGCTTCAACAGATAGAAGATAAGTTCCGGCAGCCAGACCCCATGCTTCAAAAAGACCCTTCCCATTGGTGGTCACTGTCAATTGAAAATTATTAATTTTCTTTTGGAGACTAACTTTGAGGCCAGCCAGAGGTTTTTGATTTTGGTTAAAGACTTGACCCCAAATATTGGCTGTAGGGCCACTGGCCAGAGTAAAAGATGGCCAGAGCAGAAAGGCCAGAGAGGCCGCTAATTTTTGAAAAAAGCTAATTTTTTGCAGTAATATCTCCTCCGTTCGATTAAAGAATCACTATTTTTTATTTTTTTCTTCTTGCTGTCAAGATGCTCATCTTTATAATAAGAAAAGATGAATTTCATTGAAAGCGAGGAACAAGATGGCTGAAAAATTTGATGTAGCAATCTTAGGAGCTGGGCCCGGCGGCTACGTAGCTGCTCTTAGAGCATGCCAACTGAAAAAGAGAGTGGCCCTGATAGAAAAGGATGAAGTAGGCGGTGTCTGCATGAATTATGGCTGTATTCCCACTAAATATCTGCTCTCTCAGATAAAGAAATTCGCAGCTCTCAAGCAAAATAAGAAATTAGAGGGTCCTCTAGATAAAATTCAACTAAATTGGCCTCAGGTTCAGGCTGCTAAAAAGAAGATTGTGGCCAGGCTCGTTAAAGGCATTGAATTTCTTCTCCAGAGAAATGGAGTGACTCTCCTCAGAGGTACTGGCTATCTTCTTAATGAGAATCAGATTATGGTTCAGCAAGATAAAGATGAAATAAAGTTAGAGGCGGCCAGAATCATTCTGGCTCCAGGCAGCCAACCGGCTGAGCTTCCCTTTTTGGCAGCCAATGGTCGCCAGATTATTACCAGCCGCCAAGCCCTTGAATTGGAACAAATACCTCCCAAGCTGTTGGTTATAGGAGCAGGGGTCATTGGACTGGAAATGGGCCTTGTTTTTCAGCAGATAGGTTCAGAGGTTCATATTCTGGAAATAATGCCTTCTATTCTGCCAGGCTCTGATAAAACTCTTACGGCCCGCTTAGAAAGGCTTCTCCGGCGCCAGGGTTTAAACATTTATACTCAAATGAGAATTGAAAAAGCAAAAATAGAGGATAAGGAAGCAGTCCTAGAGGGAACCTGCCTGAGAGATAATAAAGCCTTTAACTTTAGGGCTGAGAAAGTTCTGATGGCCGTAGGGCGGAAGCCTAATTTAGCCTCCATAAAAAATATAGACTTAGGAGTTGACGAAAAAGGTTTTCTTGAGGTTAATTCTTTTCTGGAAACAGAAACTCCTGGGATTTTCGCTATTGGTGATGTTATTGGAGGTAAGCTTTTAGCCCATAAAGCTTCTCATGAAGGATTAATAGCAGCGGAAAATGCTTGCGGCCAGAAGAAAGAGATGAATTATGAAGCCCTGCCAGCAGCTGTCTACACTGAACCCGAATTTTCAATGGTTGGCCTTAGCGAAGAAGAAGCCACGGCCAGTGGTATTAAATTTCAGGTTGGGATATTTTCTCTTCAAGCTAATGGCCGGGCCCTGACTATGGAGGAGCCAGAAGGAATGATAAAAATTATTGCCGATGATCAGCAGAGAATAATCGGAGCCCACCTTCTAGCACCCAATGCCAGTGAGCTTATTGCTGAAATGGCCCTGGCTGTCCGTTTAGGCCTAAAGCTGGAAGATATTTCTTCTACTATTCATGTCCATCCCACTTTATCGGAAGCAATTATGGAAGCAGCCCTGAAAGCCCAGGGAAAAGCTATTCATGCTTTGAATGAGTAAGGAAGAGAGAAAAAGAGACTTATTTTATATAACCTAAAGCTCTTAACATTTCTTCAGTCCTCTTGTCGATTTTCACTTCCTTCTTACTTTTTAAAATTTGACGGACATAAGAATCGAGCTGCCTCTTAAGCCTTTTAAGAGAGGGAGATAAGTTATTTTTTTTAAAAATATTTTTCTTTTCTTGAGCATCTTTTTTCAAATTGAAAAGTTCATATCTGCCTTCGTCAGGAGTAAAAATTAAATGCCAGGGCAAATGAAGAATAGCAAATCTATCTTTTTTAGCTTCGGGAGCATAAGTTTCTTCAAAGATAGCTGTGTTTTCTTTTTTGTTCAACACTGTCAAATTCCTCCCTCGGTAAGAAGATGGCCTTTTAAAGCCCATAATATCAATAATAGTTGGTGCAATATCTATCAGGCTAACTGCTTCGCTCACTCTTACTCCTTTAGTTTTGGCTTGAGGGTTGTAGATAATGAGCGGAACCCTTAGGTAAACATTGTACAGATAATGAATATGGCCGATATGATGACTTCCGTTTTTATTTAAAAAGTCTCCCAGTCCTTCGCCGTGATCGCCTACTATTAAAATATGAGATGTTTCAAAGAGGCCTAATTCTTTTAATTTATTCCATAGTCTGCCTAATTGGCTGTCTAAATACTCAACCTCTTTTTTATATAACTCTCTCAATCTTTCTAAGGGAATCATTAATTTCCCCCGGAAAGAAATTTTTATCTCGCAGGATTGAGAATGATTGGTAATATTGATAAATCCTTGTTTTTTAAGAAGATAGATTTCTTGCTTCTTGCGGGAGCTCCAGCCATCAGCTAATTGAATGTCCAGAGCTTTCTCTTCGGTTAAAGGGTAAAAATCAAGCCTATCCAATCTTGCTTGGAAATTCTCAGGAGAGATTGAGTCGGGATTGTTGACTTCGAATTCTATCTGATTCTGGCCCTTATCCAGGGTTAAGGTAATCTCATTTATTGTATATTTACTCAAACAGAATTTTCCAACAGGTTTTCCGTTCAGTGATATCTTTAAATCCACTGGCATATCTGGAGGAGAATAGGGTTCATGAGGATCAGAATAATGAATCCAGGCAAAAAAACGTTGATCTTTATTCTTTTCTAGCCAGGGAAATACTTCTTTATTGATTTCTCCGGCGTCCAAATACCAACGCCCCCTTGGAAATTCATCCTGATAGAGATCAAAGCCGTTAGCCAGTCCAAAGTCAGATTTAAGGACGCCTAAAGAAACAAAAGCCGCAGTCAGATAGCCATGTTTTTTAAAAATATTAGTAAGAGAAAATTTTGCTCTTTTTTGGCTGAGTGGTTGGCCATTGTTGTAAACTTTCAGTGCATAAGGAGGCTCGGATAAAAAAATAGAAGCATGAGAAGGGAGAGTAATGGGGATAAGGCTGAAACAATTTTCATAAAGAGTTCCTTGTTGGGCCAGAGAGTCGATATTGGGTGTGGAGGCATGACTGCTGTCATAAGCACTTATATAATCAGCTCGCTGGGTATCTAAAGTAATTAGAATGAAGTTTTTGACTTTTCCTTGCCTCTGACAACTAGAATTGAGAAAGAGAAATAAGAGAATTGTTAAGAGAGAACAAAGAAAAAAAATGTATTTTCTTTTATTTCTTAAAAATAAAAATTTTAACATTTTAACTTTTATATTTTTCTGCTGAAAACTAATTTTAATAAAATGATCTTTGTAAAATAATTATAAGTAAATAAAAAAAATTTGTCAAAATTTTTGCATCTTTCGATTTATTTTTATAAAATTTATGCCCTTAATTTAGGGTCTATGATTGAAATCTTTTTATCTTTCCTGATTTTTGGATTTTTGGGTATTGTTCTGGTTTTAATGAACAAGCTGTTAGGACCTAAAAGGAGCAATCCTACTAAAGAGAAACCTTTTGAATGTGGAAGCCCTTATCTTCAGGAAGAAATTAATCCTGTTCCTATTAAATTTTACCTGGTGGCTTTTATTTTTCTCCTGTTTGATATTGAAGTTGTCTTTTTCTTTCCCTGGGCCTTAGTCTTTAAGAAAATGGGAATGACAGCTTTCGTAGTCATGGTCGCTTATATTTTTGTCATCGTTATCGGCTTTATTTATGCCTGGAAGAAAGGGGCTTTCCAATGGGAAAGATGATTTTATTCCTTGCCTTTAGAAAGGTCTAAAATGGAAGGCGGTTTTATTACCACTAAATTTAATTATATATTGGGCTGGGCTCGTAAATTTTCTCTTTTTCATTATCCTTTTGTGACTGCTTGTTGTGGGATGGAATATATGTCTGCGGCCTGTGCTCATTTTGATCTTGATCGCTTCGGGGCAGGCTGGACCAGGTTTTCCCCTCGTCAATCAGATATGCTGTTAGTGGTAGGAACTATTACTCAGAAGCTTGCCCCAGTTCTTAAAACTGTCTATGATCAGATGACTGAACCCAAATGGGTAGTTGCTTTTGGGGCCTGTGCTGTCAGTGGAGGTATTTATGACAACTATGCAGTTGTCCAGGGAATAGACCGCATCATTCCGGTAGATGTCTATATTCCTGGTTGTCCGCCGCGGCCCGAGACTGTTTTGGATGCTTTAGTGAAGCTTCAGGAAAAAATACAAAACCAAGAACACGAGTGGAGATGGAAGAAAAGAAAGTATTAGAGGATCTTACTCAGGAATTTAAAGACTCAATTAGAGAAATTTACTCTCAATTCGGGGATAATTCTCTTCTTATTGAGAGAGATTCCCTGCTGGAGGTAATTAAATTTTTAGGAGGTGAGCCATATAAGTTTACTATGCTCTTGGATTTGACCTGTGTTGATTATATAGGTCAAAAAGAGCGTTTCCAGATGGTCTATCATCTTTTTTCTATTGACAACAATCTGAGGTTGAGGCTAAAAGTGCCTCTACACGAAAAGGACGCCTCAATTGATTCTTTAACCTCAATCTGGAAAAACGCTAATTGGCTGGAGAGAGAAGTCTACGACATGTTCGGAGTCCAATTTAAGGGCCATCCTGATTTAAGGCGAATTTTTATGTATGATGGCTTTGAAGGTTATCCTTTACGCAAAGATTACCCCTTAAAAAAACGCCAGCCTCGAATCAAATTTAGAAAATAAAATGACCACAAGAATTCAAAAAGAAGCCCGTCAAGAAAGCCTGCTTTTAAATATGGGACCATCCCATCCGGCTATGCACGGGACTATCCGCATTATGCTCGAGCTTGATGGAGAAAAAATACTTAATTCAGAGGTAGAGGTTGGATATTTACACCGAGGCTTTGAAAAGACCTGTGAACACCGCACTTATTTTAATTTACTGCCATATACAGACCGCCTTAATTATGTCTCTCCTTTAATTAACAATCTTGGTTATGTAATGACTATGGAAAAAATGCTGGGTATTGAAGTTCCGCAAAGAGCCCAATACATCCGGGTTATTATGAGTGAGTTATCGAGGATAGCCGATCATCTTACCTGTCTGGCAGCCATGGCCATGGAGTGTGGGGCCTTTACTGTTTTCCTGTACAAAATTAAAGCTCGTGAATTTATCTGGGATGTCATTGAGAGAACAAGCGGAGCCAGAATGACAACTTCCTATATTCGAATAGGAGGGGTTAAGGCCGACCTTCATTCTGGCTGGAAAGAAGATTTAAAAAAGGCAATAACAGAGACAAGAAAAGTCCTCAAAGATGTTCATGGTCTCCTGGATAAAAACAAAATCTTTCTCAATCGAACCAGAAACATTGCTGTGGTCTCTCCTGAGATGGCTATTAATTATGGCTGGACAGGACCCTGTCTGCGCTCAACCGGTGTCTATTATGATGTACGCAAGGCTCATCCTTACCTTGTCTATGATCAGCTTGATTTTGAAGTACCCCTGGGGGAGAGAGGCGATAACTATGATCGTTATCTTGTACGCATGAAAGAAATGGAACAAAGCCTCCGGATTATTGAGCAGGCTATGGCTAAAATGCCTGAGACCTCGGCGCCAGAAGAGCTAATGACTGGAGGAGTGGAGCCAGCCGTAGCTATTCAGGCTTCGCGGAACAAAAGGCTTGAGGAAAATATTAAACTTTCGCCCAACCTTGAAGGCTCTGAAAAAGTAAGATACAGAGATATCCTTACCTCGGATAAGAGATACATCATTCCTCCTAAAGAGGATACTTATACAACTATTGAAGGCCTTATTAGGCACTTTAAGTTTTTTATGAAAGGCCATGGGATAAGACCTCCCCGGGGCGAAGTCTATTTTTCGGTGGAAGGAGGCAACGGCGAACTTGGTTTTTATATCGTCTCCGATGGCACAGATAGACCTTACCGCCTCCACCTCAGAGCGCCCTGTTTTCATATAGTGTCTGCTTTGGAAAAAATGATAAACGGTCATTATGTAGCTGATATAATTCCCACTTTTGGTTCCTTAAATATGATTGGAGGAGAGCTGGATCGATGAGTCCTAAATTTTCAGCCCAGGTCAATAAGGAAATTGAGGATATAATCGCTCGTTATCCAAAAAAGGAGGCTGCAATCCTGCCTGTCCTCCATGTAGTTCAAAGAGAAGTGGGCTTTATTTCTGGGGAAGAGGAGAAATTTGTAGCTGACTTGCTGGAGATAAAGCCAATTAAAGTCAGGGAAGTTGTCAGTTTTTACACTATACTCAATTCAGAACCAAGAGGAAAATATCATATTCAGGTCTGTTCTAGTATAAGCTGTTCTCTTCTGGGAGCAGGGAATTTGATAAGTTACTTAGAGAAAAAGTTGGGAATAAAAGTCGGTCAGACATCCCCTGACAGAAAATTCACTTTATCAACAGTTGAATGCTTAGGTGCCTGTGAACAAGCGCCGGCTATGATGATTAATTTTGATTATTATGGTCATTTAGACGAGAAAAAAATAGATGAGATTCTGGAAAAATTAGAATAAAAGTGAACGAGAAAGTATTAACCCAGCATTTTGATCTTAAAAATTTATTCCAAATAGAAGTCTATCTTAAGGAGGCTGGCTATCAAGCTGTTCAAAAAGCTTTAAAACAATTAAAGCCAGCTCAAATTCTGGAAGAGGTAAAAAAAGCTAATCTAAGGGGTAGAGGAGGGGCGGGTTTCCCGGCCGGAGTAAAATGGGGATTTGTTCTCCAGGCCGTGGATAAACCAAAATATCTATGTGTCAATGCTGATGAGGGTGAACCCGGTACTTTTAAAGACCGCTACATCATGAGCCATAATCCTCATCTTCTCCTTGAAGGAATAATAATCACCTCTTATTGTGTTGGCATCCATACAGCTTTTATTTACATCCGGGGCGAGTATGAAGCTATTGCCCTAAGATTGGAACAGGCCATCTCTGAAGCTTATCAACATGGTTATCTGGGTAAAAATATCCTGAAAAGCGGTTTTGATTTGGATGTTTATGTTCACCGGGGAGCAGGAGCCTATATATGTGGAGAAGAAACGGCCCTGCTGGAGTCTTTAGAAGGTAAACGCGGTCACCCACGGCTTAAGCCTCCTTTCCCGGCCTCTGTGGGTCTTTTTAATTCTCCGACCGTTATCAACAATGTCGAAACCTTATCTAATGTGCCTTATATAATCCTTAAGGGAGCTGAGTGGTTCTGTCAACTGGGTCTACCTAAAGATGGCGGCACCCGAATTTTTGCTGTTAGCGGCCTGGTAAAGAAACCAGGTATTTACGAATTACCTTTGGGTACCAACCTCAAAGATATTATCTTCAAACATGCCGGGGGGATGAGAAACGGCCATAAATTAAAGGCGGTTATCCCTGGAGGTATGTCAGCTCCTATCCTCAAAGCAGATGAAATAGATATTCCTATGGATTTTGACTCGCTGATGTCCGCTGGCTCAATGCTTGGTTCAGGAGCCATAATTGTTATCGATGAGGAAACATCCATGCTTGATGTCCTCAAAGTGGTGACTAAATTTTATTCTCATGAATCATGTGGTCAGTGTACTCCCTGCCGGGTGGGAAACTCCTGGATTAATAAAATCGTCACCAGGATTGCCGCTGGTAAGGGAAAGAAAAAGGATCTCGATAATATCATCCGCTTAGCTTCTAATATAAAAGGTAATACTCTCTGTCCCTTAGGAGATGCAGCAGCCATGCCTGTTCTTTCCATTGCCCAAAAATTTAGAGAGGAGCTTGAACTTTATATCCAGAGTTGAAGAGAAAATGATTGATTAAAATGGTTAAGATTTTTATAGATGACAAACAATTAGAAGTAGAAGAAGGCTTAACTATCCTGCAAGCGGCTGAACAGGCAGGAATAGACATACCTCATCTCTGTTATCATCCTGCTTTTCCACCAGAGGGAAGCTGCCGCCTGTGTCTGGTGGAAATAGAAGGAATTCCCGAGCTTGAGCTTTCCTGTTCAACCAAAGTTAGAGAGGGAATGAAAATTCAGACAAAAAGTCAGAAAGTTATTGAAGCCCGCCAGGGAGTGCTGGAGTTTCTCCTGGCTGAGCATCCTCTTGACTGTCCCTTTTGTGATAAGGCAGGAGAATGTAAACTTCAAGATTATTACGAAGAATATGGACTGTTTGACAGCCAGTTTGATGAGTACAAAGAAAAGAGAGATAAAAAGGTAAAAATAGGGAAAAATCTAATACTTGATCGGGAAAGATGTATTCTCTGTACCCGTTGTGTTCGATTTCTAAGGGAGGTGACTAAGACTCAGGAGCTTGGTGTCTTTAAGCGGGGGATAAAGTCTGAAATTGGTATTTATAATGGTTTTCCAGTCAATAATAATTATTCAGGCAATCTGGCTGAAATTTGTCCGGTAGGGGCTATTACTGATCTTGATTTCAGGTTTAAAACAAGAAGCTGGTTTTTAGAGAAAGGAAATTCTATCTGTCCTCTCTGCAGCCGCGGCTGTAATATCCAGATTGAGTACCACCCAGGCTTGGGCCGCTTTGCTCTTCCCCAAAGAGTTTACCGGGTTAAGGCTCGTCAGAATATGAAAGTAAATAGCTTTTGGATATGTGATAAGGGACGATATGGCTATTCTTATCTTGATAAAAACAGAACGTCAAAGCTTGTGCGGCCAAATATTAACCAAAAGCAGGATATCAATTGGGATGAAGTTCTTGATTACTTAACGGCCAAGCTTAAAAGTCTATATTTTATGAACAAAACTTCTCAGGTGGCTCTTGTCTTAAACAGCTGGCTTTCCAATGAAGAGCTGTTTTTAGCCAGGAAAATATTCAATGAGGATTTAAAGGTAACCAATATATTTTTTGCTGATCTTCCTGATGAAGAAGGTGATGGTTTCCTCCTTACCTCTGAGCGAAGTCCAAATAAAAGAGGAGCTAAAGAAATAGGCTGGGCTTATGTTCCATTTACCCTGGAAGCCTTAGCTGAGAATGAAATTAATTGTCTCCTTATTTTTGGCTCCTTTTTTGAACAACTCCTTAACCCAGCTCAACTGAAATCAGCTCTGGGATCAATAGAGACTAAGATTCTCCTTTCTTCTCATCGTCCAGAGCTTGAATCAGCTTTTGACCTTATTTTGCCGACAGCAGTTATTGCTGAAAAAGAAGGCAGTTTAACTAACACTGAGGGCTTGGTCCAGGGGTTCTCTCCCGCCTTGCCTCCTTGGGGAGAAAGCAGAGCTGAATGGAAAATTCTAATAGAATTAGCCAAAAGGTTAGATATAAATTTTGCCTTTTATCGGCGGTTGTCTTCGCCTGAGCTTATTTATCAAGAAATGGCTGAAGAAATTCCTTTTTTTAGGAAAGAGAAGTGATAGAGATTTTGATTGTTCTGGTCAAGATTATTTTAGCTTTAGTTTGGTTTCTAACTTTGACTCTTTATTTAACCTGGGTAGAGAGAAAAGAAAGCGCCGTTATTCAGGACCGGATAGGAGCCAATCGGGCTTCTATTTTGGGCTTACGCCTTATTGGTCTTTTTCAGCCATTTGCTGATGCCATTAAAATGATCTTTAAGGAAGACTTTACCCCATCATTCTCCAAGAAGTTTCTCCATAATTTAGCTCCTTTTCTTTCTTTCTTCTTTGTGGCCATTACTATCATCGCCATACCCTTTGGGGATGTCGTCCATTTAGCTGGCCGGGCCATAAAACTTCAAATTTTTGATGCCAATGTCGGACTTCTCTTTGTTCTGGCTATGCTTTCCCTGGGAATATATGGAATTCTAATCAGCGGCTGGTCATCCAATAATAGATTTACCATTCTGGGGGGATTAAGGGGAACTGCTCAGCTTATTTCTTATGAAGTAGCTTTTGGATTATCCCTTATAGGCTTGATTATGGTTTATCCTTCTCTGCAGTTATCACAGATTGTTCATTTTCAAGGCGAGCTTATTTTTGGTTTCCTTCCCAAATGGGGAATCTTGCTCCAGCCCTTGGGTTTTATGATTTTTATCGTGGCTGCTTTGGCTGAGACTAAGCGTGTTCCTTTTGACCTGCCTGAAGGAGAGTCGGAAATAATTGGTTTTTTTACCGAATACAGCGGCCTGAAGTGGGGACTGTTTATGATGACTGATTTTATGGAGATAATAATCATCTCCTGTTTAGTGACCAGTCTCTTTTTTGGCGGCTGGCAGGTGCCCTGGCTGACTGCTGATGGCTTCCATTTTCCCTGGGGAGGGAGCTGGCTTATGCCTCATTGGTTGGTCATTATTTTCCAGGTAACCGCCTTTAATCTTAAAGTTTTCTTTTTCTGCTGGCTCCAGGTTTTAATCCGTTGGACCTACCCCCGCTACCGTTATGATCAGCTGATGGATTTAGGCTGGAAACTATTAATTCCTTTAAGCCTGGTCAATATAGTTGGAACCGGGATTGTGATGAGCATCTGAAATGATTAAAGCGTTAGAATATTTTGTGGAAATAATCAGGGGAAGTATAATCACCGCGCGCCATTTTGTGGTCAATATATTTTTTCATATCTTAAAAGTGCTGGGTATTAAGACCAAGAGAAAAGGAGCTGTTACTATTCAGTATCCTGAAGAGAAAAAAGAGCTGGCTTTCCGCCACCGCAGCCTTCATCGCCTGCTTAAGCGCGAGAACGGGCGGCCTCGTTGTGTAGCTTGTATGTTATGTGCGACTGTCTGTCCTTCAGAATGTATCTATGTGGAAGCAGCCGAAGATCCAGAGGAGCCTGAGATTCAGAAATATCCAGCTAAGTTCATCATCGATCTCAGCCGTTGCTGTTTCTGTGGCTTTTGTGTGGAGGCCTGCCCTGAGGATGCCCTGCGCATGGATACCGGCCAGATTGAATTAGCCCGATACAGCCGCCAGGATCTTATCTACGACTTAGAGGAGCTCACGAAATGACAATAGCTAAAATAACTCTCCATAAATTCGAAGTATATGGCTTAAGAGATGGATTTTTCTACCTTGATGGGGGAGCTATGTTTGGGACGGTGCCCAAAGTTCTCTGGGAGAAAAAGTGTCCGGCTGACAACAAGAACAGGATTAAAGTTGGCTTGAATTCAATCCTTATCGACAATAAAAAAGATTTGATCTTAGTCGAAACAGGCATAGGAAGCAGTTTTGACCAAAAATTTTATGAATATTATTCAATCCAAAGAGAGCCGGGTCTCATTGCTTCTCTTCAGAAATTGGGAATTGAACCTGAAGATATAGATATTGTTATCAACACCCATCTTCATTTTGATCATTGTGGGGGTAATACTTACTGCCGTAAAAAAGGAGAATTTGAGCCTACTTTTCCCCGGGCAAGATACATCATCCAAAAGGGGGAATGGAAGACAGCTCTCCATCCTAATGCTCGTGATAAAGCCAGTTATTTAAAACAGTTCTTTTTACCTTTGAAAGACTACAGGCTTCTTGAGCTGGTAGAGGGGAATACTTCTATTTCAGAGGGAGTGGAGGTAGTTCTGGCTCCTGGGCACACTGCTTTTCATCAGTGTGTAAAGGTTAGGAGTGGAGAAGAGACTCTTTTTTTTCTGGGAGATATGGTGCCTACTTCAGCCCACCTCGGCCTGCCCTATATCATGAGCTATGATCTGTTTCCTCTGGATACCCTAAAAAATAAAGAAAAGACGCTGGAACAGGCTGTTAGAGAAAACTGGATTCTGGCTTTTAACCATGATCCTCAATATTATTTTGGCCGGGTAAAAAAAGAGAAAGGCAAATACTTTTTCCATCCTTTAGCTGAATAAACAAATTTTATTCTCTTTTGATAAAAAACATAATATTTATAATGGAGAAGGGAGCAGATATTTTGAAATTGATAAGGTTAAAGAGACTATATCAATCTGGATTAATAGGCATTCTTGTTTGTCTTCTATTATTGCCTTTAGGAGCAGAGGAAAAGAGTGGTAAAGAGGCCAAAAAATATTCTTCATCAACAAGTTTTTCCTGTGTTTTAGTCAAAGGCAACAGCCAAGAATTTACTTTTAGCTTTGATACTGACCAGAACCTTAAGTTTATAAAAGATATCTTCAATCTAAAAGCAAGCCTTATCTATTCTCATTCAGATAAAAAATTAAGATCAGAAGTTTTATATTCTCATCTTAAATATGGAAGAAGATTAAATTCTAGAGCTTTCTTATTACTTCTACTCAGAACCGAAAGAAATAAGATGGCCGGTTATAATTACCGCTTTAGCTTTACAGGTGGCGGAGGCTATAGTTGGCTGAAGACAAATCGAGTGGAAATCTCCTCGGAGGCATCTTTTGGCTGGAGCAGTGAAAATAGTACTGGAGTAATTTCTTTTTTGAATTCAGAAGATGAACTGTATCCAAAAGAAGTACAAATTACTTCCTCTTTTTTAGCTTCTTTCATTTCTTCTAAGCTGATTGCTGAAATCTCTTCTTCGACCCGCTTGATTTGGCAGCCTTCAATGTTTATTAATATGTCCAGATTAAAAGATTATCGATTGGATTCTTACCTGGCTCTTTCTGTGTCCATTAGTCATTATTTTGCTTTAAAAACAAGCATTAAGATTATCTATTATCATCAACCAGTGACTGGTTATAAGAATATGGATTCTTTCTTTCTCTCTTCTATTGTCTTGAAAATTTAATATTGTTATTAAAACAATATTTCCTGTTGATTTTCACAGAAATGGGCTTTGTTTGTAGGTCTTATTTTTTTC
>CAZEQD010000011.1:0-44874 GCA_964514305.1 uncultured Eubacteriales bacterium | reverse complement strand
TGAGGTAAGAGCTCACCGTCCTGGTGGTGACATCAGGAGCAGGGCAAACCCCATCCGGAGCAAGACCAAATTGGCCCCAGTTGAGATGGCCCGTCTCAAGGGGCGGGTAGGTCGCTTGACCCTTGATTTAGCAAGGGCTGAGATGAATAACCGCCACTGCTTCCCAGCAGCAACAGAATTCGGCTTACAGCCTGCTCCAGCCTTTTTTGTAAAGGTGCTGGACTTACCCTCATTTCCATTCCTGCTCATTAACCTCTAAACATCCGTTATGCGGTTCTTAAGCATTAAAGAGTAAGGAGTGAAAAGTTTAAAGTTGAAAATTTAAAGCAAAAAATAGGACTTTTGAAGTTTGAGTTTTGAATTAAATTAGAGAAGAGGCAAAGAACTTACTGCTTGTTTGATAAATATGAGGATGTTGCCAGGGAATAATCCCAGCTGGAGAACTCCGTAAAGGCAGAGAAAAAGAACTAGAAAAAGGGCCGGATTTTCTGTAAATATTTCTATTTCTTCGACCGGCTCTCTCATATACATAAAGACAATGATTCTTAGATAATAAAAAACTGAGACTAGGCTGGCCAGGACTCCGATAATAACCAGGACAATCAGCCCTTGCTTGACTGTGCCTACATCCGCTTTAACGGCTCCAATAAAGACATAGAACTTGGCCAGGAAACCAGCGGTGGGCGGAAATCCAGCCAGGGATAAAAGGAAAATTGCAAAGGTCCCTCCGATCCAGGGATATTTAAATCCGACCCCAGCATAATCCTCGAGCTGAAGATACTCTTTTTTCTTTTTGCCCAGGGCAATAACAGCTGAAAAAGCTCCAATATTCATGAACAGATAAGCAGTTAAATAAAAAACCAGGCTGGCTTTATCCTGAGAAAGGATGGCAATCATCAAATAACCAGCATGAGCGATACTGGAATAAGCCAGAATTCTTTTGACATTTGTCTGGCGGAGGGCAACAAAATTACCGACAATCATAGTTAGAGCACTTATGATCCATAACAGCCAGAACATAGCTAGAGAATTAAAAGCTATCTGCCAGTAAGGGTAAAAAATTCTGAGAAGGACAGCAAAACCAACTGCTTTAGGTCCTACTGAGAAAAGAGCAGTGACTGGAGTCGGGGCTCCTTCATAGACATCAGGTGTCCACATATGAAAAGGGACAACAGCTATTTTAAAGCCAAAACCGATAACCACTAATCCTAAACCGGCCATAGACATAAGACTCAGAGCTGTTTGTGATTGGAGGTGGGTCATAATAGCTGGAATTCCAGTAGCCTGAGTGCTGCCATAAAGAAGAGCCAAACCATAAACGAGGAAGGCACTGGCAAAACTGCCTAAGAGGAAATATTTTATAGCCGCTTCTGATGATTTTTGGTCTGACCTTCTTAGACCGGCTAAAGCATAACTGGAGATAGAGAGTACCTCTAAACCTAAAAAGATAACAATAAGATCTGAAGAGGAAACCATAATCATCATGCCTGAAAGAGCCAAGAGAAGCAGAGCGTAAAACTCACCGTAATTGGCCTCCTGGAGGAGTATATATTTCATGGAGATCAGAATGACCAGAATACCAGCCGTTAAAATGATAAAAGAAAGGAAAATAGAAAAGTTATCTAAGAAAAGAGTTTTATTAAAATAGGAATATCCTTTATTCCAGAATTTGCTAAGGACGAGGCCATCTATAATAATAAAAAGGATAGAAGTGTAGGCTAAATAGCTTTTATTTTCTTTCTTAAGAAAAACTTCTAAAAGCAGAACTAAAAGAGCAGCCAGAACAATTATCAGCAAGGGCAGCAGAGCTATCAGATTATTCATAGTCGATCCTCTTTCTTTTCTTTATTTTTTTCTATTTCTTGTTGCTTTTGGACTACTTGTTTTACTCGGTAAATGAAGTCTTTTTTTTCACTTTTGGCTTCAGTGAAAACTTGTTGGCGTCTGTTTATTTTTTGGAGAAGGTAGCTGACTGAAACATCCATTTTTCTTAGAAATGGCTTAGGATAAATGCCCATCCAGAACATCATAATGACCACGGGCACTAAATAAGCAATCTCTCTTTTATTCATATCTCGAAAAGATAGAATCTTTTCATTTTTGATCGGTCCCTGCATCACTCTCTGAAACATCCAGAGGAGATAGCCGGCGGCCAGAATGACGGTAGATAAACCTAAAATTGCCAGCAGATGGCTGCTTTTAAAGACTCCAAAAAGACACAGGACTTCGCCGACAAAGCCATTGAGCCCAGGCAGTCCCACTGAGGAGAGCATACAGATGAGAAAAAAGGCTGAGAAAACTGGCATCTGTTTGCTCACCCCTCCGAAATCTTTAATCAAGCGGGTATGGGCTCTTTCGTAAAGGATGCCGACAATTAAGAAGAGAGCTCCTGTGCTCAAACCGTGATTTAACATTTGATAGATAGCCCCTTCGGTTCCTTCGACATTGAGAGCAAAGATGGCCAGCATGATGAGGCCCATATGGCTGACGCTTGAATAGGCTACCAAAGATTTTACATCTTTCTGGATAAGAGCCATCAGCCCGCCATAGATAATTCCTATCAGACTTAAGACAGCCAGCAGCGGCAGAAGCCTTTCTAAAGCATCTGGGAAAAGGGGCAGAGCAAAGCGGAGAAAGCCATAAGCACCCATTTTCAGCAGAAGTGCGGCTAGGATGACAGAGCCGGCCGTAGGTGCCTCCACATGAGCATCTGGCAGCCAGGTGTGAAACGGAAACATAGGCACTTTGATGGCAAAAGCCAAAGCAAAAGCCAGAAAGAGCCATAGCTGAAGATGGGGATTAATGATAAGATTATAATAATCAAATAGATTGAAAGAATAAACGCCAGTGGCTTTGTAATAAGTTGAATAAAGAACAAAAATTGCCACCAGCATCAACAGGCTGCCTAGCATAGTAAACAGGACAAACTTCAAAGTGGCGTAGATCCGGCGGGGGCCGCCCCAAACTCCTATCAGAAAATACATTGGAATAAGCATGGCTTCCCAGAAGACATAGAAAAGGAATAAATTAAGAGCAACAAAGACACCGATGATTCCCGTTTCCAGCATAAGCATAAAGATTAGGTATTCTTTGACTTTTTTGTCAATGTATTTCCAGGAGGAAAGAATGGCTATTGGCACTAAAAAGGTAGTTAGCAGGACCAGAAATAGGCTTAAGCCATCAATGCCGACATGATAATTTAAGCCATAACCAAGCCAGCGTACTTTTTCTACAAACTGAGGGTCTGGAGTCTGGCTGTTGAAATTGAAATACAAAGTTAGGGAAATGATAAAATTTAGCAAAGCCACGATAAAGGCCAAAGAGCGAAGCCAATTTTCTTTTTCCCTGTTGATAAAGATGAGAATAATGGCCCCAAATAGAGGAAAAAAAGTGACAAAGCTTAAAATCGGAAAATTCATCATTCTAAAATAGTAAATATCCTAAAAATAAGACGACACCAAAAAGAAAGACAAGGGCATAATCTTTGAGCAATCCACTCTGGAGGTAACTCAGAATTTTTCCAGAGAAGTTAGTGACTGAAGCTGATCCATTGACCACCCCATCTATAACTTTTAAATCAAAGTTATCATAAATAATTTCCGAGCCTTTTATGGTCGAGTTGACAAAGACAGTATTGTAGATCTCATCCACGTAATATTTTCGGTATAAGAGTCTGTAAAGGGAAGGGAACTTGACTATTAAATTTTTAGGAATACGAGGATTACGAATATAAAAGATGTAAGCGATATATATTCCAGCCAGAACCATCGCTACCGAAATGAGGATTAGCAGCCATTCTGTACTCAGAGCCAGATGAGCTTCATGAGGGACCTTTATGACTGGCTCTAGGAATTTATCAAACCAGTTTAGATTCTTACCAAAGATAACAGGAAGGCTTACATAGCCAGCTACTACAGAGAAGAAAGCTAAAATAACTAAAGGTACAGTCATCACCGGAGGAGACTCATGGAGATGCTTTTTGGCTTCAAGCTCTATTCTCTCTTGGCCATGAAAGGTAAGGAAAATAAGTCGGAACATGTAGAAAGCTGTTAGAATAGCTCCAGTTACACCCAGAGCCCAGACAAAATACTGGCCATGAGCGTAAGCCTGAATGAGAATAGCGTCTTTAGAAAAGAAGCCGGAGAAAAAAGGCACACCGGCAATGGCAATAGCCCCTACCAGAAAGGTCGGGTAGGTGAGAGGAAGGTATTTGCGTAAACCTCCCATCTTACGCATATCAAGTTCTCCAGAGAGGGCGTGCATGACACTGCCTGCTGCCAGAAAGAGAAGGCTTTTAAAAAAAGCATGCGTGTAGAGATGAAACATCCCGGCCGCAAAAGCTCCCACCCCGCAGCCCATAAACATGTAGCCAATCTGGGATATAGTAGAATAGGCCAGGACTCTTTTTATGTCGTTTTGAGTTAAGGCCATGGTGGCCGCGTAAACAGCTGTTACCGCCCCCACTACAGCTACAATTTGGCCGGCTATGCCTGAGAAGGTGTAGAGAAGATTCAGCCTGGAAACCATGTAAACACCAGCGGTGACCATGGTCGCTGCATGAATTAGAGCACTAACAGGAGTCGGGCCTTCCATAGCATCTGGCAGCCAGACATAGAGAGGAATCTGAGCTGACTTGCCGGTGGCTCCAACAAAAAGGAGAATAGCAATTAAGGTGGCTGCCCCCTGAGAAATCACTCCACCTGAGATGGCTTTATTGATAATGGTGAATTCTCCATTACCGATAAGAATAAAAATAAAGAATATTCCCAGGAGAAAGCCTGCATCACCTATACGGTTGACAATAAAAGCTTTCTGGCCGGCCTTAGCTGCTGATGGCCTTTCGAACCAGAAACCTATTAATAGATAAGAACAGAGGCCTACACCTTCCCAACCGACAAACATTAAGACAATATTTGAGCCCATAACTAGCAGTAACATAGCAAAGGTAAAAAGATTGAGATAAGCAAAGTAACGGGTGTAGCCTTTGTCCTCAGCCATGTAGCCTACTGAGTAGACATGAATCAAGAAGCTGACTCCAGTAACAACCATGGCCATTACGGCTGATAGGGGGTCAAACTGGAGAGAAAAATTGGCCTGAAAGCTTCCGGCTTTAATCCAGGAGAAAAGAGTTTTGATTACTGGATAATGTTCAGGACCGAGTTTAAGGAATCCGAGAAAGGAGATGATAGAAATTACAAAGGAAGTAAAGACAGCCAGACAAGCCTGCAAAGATACATATCTTTTAGGAAGGATTCTGCCAAAAACGACCAGGATAAAGGTACTGAGGACTGGGATAAATGGAATAAGCCAGAAGAAGTCTGTCATTTTATCCTTTCATTAAATTTATATCTTCAGTTTTGACTGTTTTCTTCTGGCGGAAGATGAGAATGATGATAGCTAGGCCAACTGCAGCCTCAGCAGCGGCCACGGTTATGACAAAGAAGACAATAACCTGGCCATCCAATGAATTGGCTGCCCGAGCTAAGGTAATGAAGGCTAAATTAGCGGCACTGAGCATAACTTCCACGGCCATAAACATGGTGATTAGATCTTTTTTGACAAAAAAAGCCACTATTCCCAGGGCAAAAAGTATAATGCTTAAAATAAGGAAGTAACTAGTTGGAATCATTCTTTCTCCCTTTTTTTTGCTAGGACAATGGCTCCCACTAAGCCGGCAATAATAAGAATTGAAGTTATTTCAAAAGGGTAGAGGTATTTAGTGAAAAGAAGGTGGCCTAGTTCAGCCGGGCTTCCTATTTTTTCGCCAGCAGTAGTTCTAAAGAAGGAAAAGCTGGCTTTTAGAGATAATATCAATTCACCTATGAGGAAAAAAGCCAATAGGCCAGCCAAATAAAGAGTCCACTTCTTTCTTTCTGGGGGAAGACCGCGGCGCAGGTTAATCATCATGATGACAAAAATAAAAAGAACCATAATAGCCCCGGCATAAATAATGATTTGGACAGCCGCAATAAAAGGGGCATTAAGAAGGCCAAAAAGACCACCCAAACAGGCAAAAGCTAGGACTAAATAGAGAGCATTGTACGCCTGGTTTTTAGAGATAATCATCCCCAGGACTGAACCAACACACAATACAGCTAACAAAAAGAAAAGAAATAGGCCCATTTTTTAGTCCCCAATTATATTTTTTGCCATAAGGTGATGTCAAGGAAATTAAAAGTAATTTGGATAGTCTGTAGAACCTGCCGTCCCTAGAAGTTAGCAAAATTTCAGCATAGTCTGGAGGGCCTGCTGTCCTCAGCAGGCCGTTTACTTACCAATATGCATATTTTTTTGACAAAAGAAAAAGATTTGCTATAATATATCAGACATTGCGGGGTAGAGCAGTCTGGTAGCTCGTCGGGCTCATAACCCGGAGGTCGTTGGTTCAAATCCAACCCCCGCTACCAACCTATTTTCATAAAATTCACCGTAAAGAGAAGACATAAACAGCTATTTTTGTTATTTAATCTGACTGATATAGTTTGGGATTGGTTGATTACTTTTTATTTAACTTTAATAAGCAGCTTAAATCACGAAGAAGCGTCTGCTCTGGCCTGGGCCTCCCTTGTCGGCAGCTCCAAACCAAGTTTTTGTTTTTTATCTGCTCTAAGGAGGAGCAAAGAGAAAATAAGGCCTGATAAGCCAAGAGAGGCGAACATTATTTCCATATTATTATAGTTTCCGCCCGCAGCATCGACAATTTTGCCGGCTAGCCAAGGGAAAAGGAAAAGGCCAAACATCTGGATCCAGGCGATAATGCCAAAAGCAGTCCCCAACAGTTTTTCTTTAACCAGGATGGGGATAGCTGGCCAGAGGGCAGCCGGTACTAAGGAGAATGAAGCCCCCAGAATTATAAAGGAAATAGCGGGATGAAGATAGGTTAGACCAAGAAGGAGATGAGCGGGGACAATCAACAGTGAGCCAATAAACATAATCTTTCCTCTATGGCCAAATTTATCCACCAACAAGCCCAGAATGGGAGTGAAAATCATGGAAGCTGTCATTATGTAAGAGGTATATTGACCACCTTTAGCTGCTGATAGCCCAAATTTCATCTGGAGGAAGCGAGGAGCATGATTGGTAAAGGGGAAAATAGCTGAATAGAAAGTAACGCAGAGAAAGCTGATAAACCAAAAAGCTGAACTCAATTTCCAGACATCGGCGGCCACGATTTTTTCTTCTGTGCCAGCTTTAATAAGTTTATCTACATCCCTATCCATTAAGAGGTAAATAAGAAAGAGCAAGAAAGAGACAAACATAATAATTGTCCCGGTCCAGACCGACCAACGCCAGGTGCCAGTAGCCTCAGCAATTTGAGCGGAAGTGTTGAAGGCCAGGATAGTACCCAACCTCATGACTGTAATGTTAAGGCCGTAAGCAAACCCCAGTTCTTTACCTTTGAACCAGCGGGCAATGACTTTGTTAGTTACCAGCAGAGTAGCCTCGGAACCGAAACCAAAGATTATACGGCCTATGAGCATGACTATGAACGATTTTCCAGCCCCTAAGGAAGTAATGAGAGAACCAAAAAGAATAAGAAAAACGTAAAAGGTTCCTGCTTTTCTAATCCCCAGACGGTCGAGGAGAAAGCCAGCAATTACCAGCAGAAATAAAAGGTTGGGTAAAGCATAAAAGGAGAAAAGGAGGCCGAATCGGGCATTATCCAGGTTCATACTGCGCTGAATGTAGTCATTTATGGGACTTAAAGAATCATAGATGTAGTATGAACCAAACATGACCAGGCTGACTGCCAGAAGGATAAGCCAGCGCCACCAGTTTTTTGTTGAACTTGAGCTTTCGGTCATTAAGTTCCTCCCTTAAATAATCAATTGTGGATTTTATTCATTAAGGGCAAAATTAACTATTTTTGACCACCGGAACTTGTTTTTGAAAAAAATACACGGCCATTGATATCACAGTCAATCCTCTCAGTCAAATATTAATAAAATGGGAAACAATACTTATTTCTTGATTTCCGTTCTTTTTCCCAGCGAAAGGTTTTTTGGTAGCGGTTAGCTTGTTGACTCACGTTTTATTTTCTTTTTTTTATTAATGTTTACTCTGGGGGCGGCATCAGCTTTTGATAAAAGGCCATTTACTGCTGAAGATCTACTGGAATTAAAAAGACTATCGGATCCTCAAATATCACATTCAGCAGAATGGGTGGCTTTGCTTTTCTTTCCAGACAGACCAAGGATAAATTTTCTCAGATTTATTTTTATAATCTTAGAGAAAAAAAGATAAAAAAAATAACCATCCAAAAAGCAAACATTAGAGATTTTAAGTGGTCACCAGATAGAGAAGCCATTGCTTTTTTGATGGCCAAACCTCTAACTTCAGCCGAGAGAGAGCGTTTAGCTAAAGGAGATGATGCTCAGGTGATCGATCAGGATTACAGGCATATCCACCTCTGGATCTTTCCCCTAAGGGATCGAAAGGCCAGACTCCTTACCTCTCAAGAGGAAAAAGTCTGGAGCTTTAACTGGTCTCCAGACAGCCGAAAAATTGCTATGTTGGCTTCACCTCTGCCTACAGCAGAAGGTCATGAATATAGAAGTAAGCTTGTCTTGGTTGACCTTAAGGGTGGCCAAGAGAAAGTTCTGACTGAATGAACCAATGCCTAGAAGGACTGGTTGACAAAGATAGACTTTTTGTCGGAGGATCCAGCTACGGCGGCTACCTTACTTCCTTGGTTATAACTCAAACAGACAGGTTTAAAGCTGCTTTTGTCTCGGCTGGAGTAACAGATTTGCTAACGGAATACGCCTTGACTGATGAACCATCTTTTCTCCTTGGCTACTTCAATAGTTCTCCTTATGATAATCCTGAAATTTACAGAAAAAATTCACCTCTTACCTATGCTTCAAGAGTCAAGACGCCTGTGCTTATTGTTCATGGAGAAAGAGATCTTAGAGTGCCTGTCAGCCAGGCTTTTGAGTTTTATTCTGCCTTAAAACATTGTGGAGCTGAAGTTACTCTGGTTGTTTATCCTCGAGAATACCATAGCCTTAGAGAATACAGCCATCAACTTGATCTTTTCAAAAGAATCCTAAAGTGGTTTAATAAGTATAAATAAATTATAAGGATAAAGAAAATGGATTGGACAAAACCATCAAGCCTCAAAAGAGGAACTAAATTGGGCTTGGTCCTTCTTATTTGGGTTGTGACAGCTTGGCTGGTTTATCCACTTATTACTTTAGAGTCTGTCAATATTGTCAATGCTAAAAGTTACTTATATCGTTCAGCTATAGGCATAGCTATCATGCTTATTTTATTCGGAAAAACAGTTTTCGATCTTCTCTTTCCGAGGGCTGTTTCTCAGAAAATGTCAGTGGTCAACACGGTTTTTCTTACTTTATACTGCCTAGCTATAGCCAGTGGCCTAATGTTCATGATTTCCAGAATGATAGTGGTCTATATAAAAAGTAATAAAACTGGAATTTCATTTTAGACCCTTTATCAGAAAGAATAATTATAAATTACCAGCGGCCATCTTTTAAATACTGATCAATAGCTCTGGCCGCTTTTTTGCCAGCGCCCATAGCCAGAATAACAGTAGCTGCTCCAGTGACAATATCCCCCCCGGCAAAAACGCCTTTCTTAGAAGTCTTTCCGGTTTCTGGATCAGCTATAATATTGCCTTTTTCTGTAGTTTTTAAATCAGGGGTTGTTGAAGTCAGGAGAGGATTTGGTCCCTGACCAATAGCCACCACTACCATATCAACCTTAATCATATGTTCACTGCCCTCAATTGGAATAGGCCTTTTTCTGCCTGAGGAGTCTGGCTCTCCCAGCTTCATCTTGATACATTCAATTGCTTTAACCCAACCTCTTTCATCACCTAAAATGCGGATAGGATTAGTTAGAAGCAGTGGTTTTACTCCCTCTTCAAAAGCGTTTTCTATCTCTTCTTCCCGGGCTGGCATCTGTTCTCGTGCTCGACGGTAGATAAGGTAGACTTCGTCAGCTCCCAAACGGAGGGAAGTTCTGGCTGAATCCATAGCCACATTGCCACCACCAATGACAGCAATCTGGCGGCCAAGATGGATTGGAGTATTGTATTCAGGAAAAAGGTAAGCTTTCATCAGGTTTACTCTGGTCAGGAATTCATTGGCTGAGTAGACGCCTTTTAGATTCTCACCTGGAATTCTGAGGAAATAGGGTAGTCCTGCCCCAGTGCCGATAAAAACAGCCTGGTAGCCTTTTTTAAAGAAGTCATCTATAGTGCTGGCTTTGCCCACGACAAAGCTGGTTTTAATCTCCACGCCAAGCTTTTTGATATAATCACATTCTCTTTGGACAACCCATTTTGGCAGACGGAATTCAGGGATACCGTAAACTAATACTCCCCCAGGCGTATGAAGAGATTCAAAGACAGTAACTTTATGTCCCATCTTGGCCAGCTCACTGGCAGCTGTTAGACCGGCAGGCCCGGCTCCGACTACAGCTACTTTTTTTCCTGTTGGTTTAGGCAGCCTGGGAATCCGGACATTTCCCTGCTGGAATTCGTAATCGGCCACAAACCTTTCTAAGCGGCCTATAGCTATAGGCTGACCTTTTTTAGACCAGACACAACTTGCTTCGCATTGGTCTTCCTGGGGGCAGACTCGGCCACAAACAGCCGGCAGGCTATTTTTTTCCTTTATTTTATGGATGGCTCCCATAAAATTACCTTGCTGAATTAGATGAATGAAACTAGGAATGTCGATTTCTACTGGACAACCTGAAACACAAGGAGATGTTTTGCACCCCAAACAGCGAGAAGCTTCCTGCTTGGCTTGCTCCTTACTGTAGCCCAAAGCAACTTCGTCAAAATTCTGAATGCGGAGCTTAGGATCCTGTTTGGGCATGGGCACTCGCTTACTGGTCTTTTTTAGCTTTTTTTCGGCCTCAATCATCCTGCATTCATAATCCCATAAAGCTCGATGTTCCTCTCGAGCATACATCTCTGATCTGGTCAGTAATTCATCGAAATTGACCTGGTGAGCATCGAACTCGGGGCCGTCCACACAGGCAAACTTTGTTACTCCGCCCACAGTGATTCTACAGGCTCCACACATACCGGTGCCATCGACCATAATGGAATTAAGACTGACAATAGTTTTAATACCGGGCTTTTTGGTGGCCTTAGCTACAGCTCTCATCATGACCGCCGGGCCAATAGCCACTACCAAATCGATCTTTTGCTGATTATTTATTAGTCTCTGCAGCTCATCGGTGACAAAACCGTGATGACCAGCTGTCCCATCATCAGTGGTAATAAAGAGTTCGTCGCTAATCGCATCCATCTCTTTTTGAAGGATGATCATTTCTTTAGTCCGGGCCCCAATAATTGAGATTACCTTGTTTCCGGCCTTTTTTAAGGCCTTGGCAACAGGATAGACCGGGGCCACGCCTACTCCGCCACCAATACAGACTGCAGTGCCTACCTTTTCTATTTGACTTGGTTTTCCCAAGGGACCGACTACATCAAGGAGAATATCGCCTTCCTTTAATTCATTCATTTTGCGGGTTGAAGCTCCTACTGCTTGGACGACCAGAATAATTGTTTGTTTCTTACGGTTATAATCGGCGATAGTCAGGGGAATTCTCTCAGCATAATCATCAGTCCGGACGACAACAAATTGCCCGGCTCGGGCCACGTTAGCTACAGTAGGCGTATAGATTTCAAAAAGGCTAATGGATGGAGCAAGTTCCTCTTTTTTAATAATTTCGTTTAATTGGTGTTTTTTTTTAGGAGTCATGAGGAAGAATCCTTTTTATTTGTAGATTTGGCTCGGGGAAGGAAGACAGAAAAGGTGCTGCCTTGACCTACCTCACTTTCGACTTCAATGTGGCCGAAATGAGAATCGACAATTTTTTTGGCAATGGTCAGTCCTAATCCAGTCCCTGCGATTTTTTTTGTCTGAGGATCATCAGCCCTGAAGAAATCATCAAAAATAAGGGGGAGATTTTCAGCGGAGATGCCAATACCAGTGTCTTTTACTCGAATACAGACATAATTTTTATCATTTGAGCCTTCAATAATGATTGATCCCTTTTCCACATTATATTTGATGGCGTTTGTAATCAGGTTGGAGAAAAGCTTTTCCATGTCTTGTTTATCAGCTTGCACTTGAGGCAGACTAGAGGATAAATTAAGTTGGATGGAGATTTGCCTTTTATCCATTTCAGGTTTTAAAAAGTAAACAATTTTATTGATGATTTCGTCAACTTGAATAGCTTCCATTTTTTGAGCGATTTTACCAGCTTCCATGCGGTTTATTTCTAAAAGATCGTTGACCAAGGCCAGCAGCGAATGAGCTCTCTCTTTAGCTCGTTCCAGCCATTTCTGTTTAAGGCTTTCATCTCCACTCGCTTCTCCCGAGATTACAATCTCCAGCCATTCAATAATGGCTGCCAGGGGAGCCCGTAATTCATGGGCGACCATGGACACAAATTGAGATTTGATTTTATCAATTTCTTTAAGCTTGGTAATGTCTCTGAGAACAGCTACTGCTCCTAGAATTTCTCCTTTCTTGTCTCTGACGGGAGCAATATTGGCCATTAGAGTGGTGCCCTGATTATCAACTTCTATCTCTTTGGTCATCATCGAGAAGTTTTTGTCTTTGGTATTGAGGACTTCTCTAATGGAGTCAATGATGTCTTTATTTTTTAGATAATACTCTAGAGGTTCACCGGAGACATCATATCCACGCAATTTAAGCATTTTCAGGCTGGAATTATTCCAGAGAACCAGTCGGCCTTCCATGTTGGCTACTAAAACTCCATCGGCCATGCAGCTAATGATTGTCTGAAAGCGGCTTTGTTCATTAGCCAACTCCAACAGTTTTTGTTCCCTTTCAGCGTGGAGCTTGAGGGCTTCCAGTCTTAGAAGGCGCTTCTCTAAGCCCCGTTTAACCACAGCTATTAGAGCTTCTGATGTAAAAGGTTTGGGCAGATAATCGTAGGCCCCTAATTTAGTAGCCTGGACAGCCGATTCGATCGAAGCATAGCCTGTAATAACAATAGAGATGATTTCTGGATCGATTTCGTGGACTCTCTGGATAAGGTCTAACCCGCTTATGCCGGGCATCATTAAATCCACTAACAACAGGTCATAGGGCTGTTTGTTTATTTTTTCAAGGGCAACGTTGCCGCTTTCTGCCTCATCAACAATATATTTTTCTTGAGAAAGAGCCCGCTTACAGCCTTTTCTAATACCGATTTCATCATCAACCACTAAAATGTGAGGTTTTTTGTCCATATTTACTCCTTATATTTTTTTAATAAACAGCTTACTTTCTTAAGTAGAACTTCTGGTTTAACTGGCTTGTCAATAAAATCATCTACCTTCATCCAGTAACCATCTTCCTCGAGGGAAAAGCGGTAGCCAGTGGATTCAGCTACAGAAGTTACCATGAGAATAGGGATTTTTTTGAAAAGAGGATCAGTTTTCACTCTTTTGCTGAAGGAAAAGCCTGCATCATGCTTTTCCATGATTAAATCTAAGACAATTAAATCAGGCATATCTGTTCTTACTCTCATAAGCCCTTCTTCGGCGCTAGTTGCAGTCAGAGCCTGGTAGTTATGCTTTTCTAATATTGTTTTGTGTATCTCCAGAAAGTCAGGATCATCATCAACCAATAAGATTTTTGCTTTTGCTTTCATTTTCTTTTCCTCTCTGGATTTTGGGCATGGCCACCAGTTGTTTACCTCTTTTCTGCCACTGTTTTTGGTCTAAAACAGGTAAATTTATAAAGAAAGTTGTCCCTTGGCCTACTTTACTCTCAACTTCGATTTTTCCTTTATGTTTGGCTACTATGCCGTAGGCTAAAGCCAGCCCAAGTCCAGTGCCCTTATCTTTAGTTGTGAAAAAAGGGTCAAAAAGACGAGACATATACTCTTTGGGAATACCCCATCCGGTATCGCTTATTTGAATTTGCATTTTTCGGCCGTTGTTAAGGGCCATGCTTTTTATGGTAAGAATGCCCCGGCCATCCATGGCTTGAGCTCCGTTGAGGACAATATTGAAAATTACCTGCTTGAGGAGGTTTTCATCAGCGAAAGTATTGGGTAAGGATGGGTCAAGATACTTCTCTACCTTGATGTTATAAAAGATAGACTGCTTGAGGAGGAGAGATAAAGCACCCTCAATTATGTTATTGATATTGACCAACCCCGGCCGGAGCTTTGTTTCTCGGGAGAAACTCAGTAGGTCTTTTACGATTTTGGCTGCCCTCTCAGCTTCTTTAGCAATAAGCTCTAAGTCTTTAGCATATTTCTTATTATTAGACAGTTCTTTTTGAAGAAATCCTGCAAACAGAGTTATTGTCCCTAAAGGATTATTCAATTCATGAGCAACTCCAGCAGCCAGCTGCCCTATTGAAGCCATTTTTTCAGATTGAATAAGCTGTTTTTGAGCTTGTTCTAAAGCTGCGTGAGAGTTTTTGAGCTGTTGGTGTGATTTTTGTAGTCTGAAATAAAGGCTTCTTAGTTTCTCAAGAAGATAATGAGGGCACATTTCCATTTCAGCAAGTCCCTGGACAACAGCAATGGCTTTTTCCCGGCAGGTGTTATAACCACATTGTCCACAGTCCAGATTATGATCAGGATAGGTTTTATTCATTTTGATTAAAACGGCCTGGATCTTGGCTTCATCAGGCTCAGGTAGAGATACATCCATTGTTTTGAAATTTCTTTTCAGGTTGAGATTTTTTAATTTTTTAAGCTCAGAAATTGTTATATTTAGATTTTTGCGCTGGTGAGATTTTATGAAATCTACCACGATTTTCTTGCGGCTTGGTCCTGAAATATTTATGTCGACGATAGGCCCCTCAATACAGCCTTCACAGAAAAGTAAATCTAAAAATTTCGGTCTTATGGTTCCTTCCTGGAGTTGTTGAATTGCTCTTATAGCTCTTCTGAAGCCAGAGGCCACCACTAAATCCAGGTTCAGCAAATCCTGGTCGAAACCTATAGACTTAGATACTCCTCCGGCAATGCCTAAAATTCTTCCTTGCTGAGCTGGTGGACCATCAAAAGCTGAAGGCTCTTGTTCTTCTCTATTAATTCCTTTTTTAGCCAGAATATAAGGAATATCATGGTAGGTTAGGACATAATCTACAGCTCCTTTGACAAGGGGATCCTGACATTCCCATATTCTGGAAAAACAAGAACTAACAAAAACTACTTTTGTCTTTTGGCCTCTGAGTTTCTTAATGGCTAAGCCCGTTGCAATCATGGGAGAGACTATGGGCACAAGTTGGTCAACTAATTGAGGTGCAAATTTCTCAATATAAAGGACTAGAGAAGGGCAAAAAGAGGAGATCCAGGATTTTTTCTTATTCTGCGATGTCAATTTTTTATAAGCATTAATTACTAAATCACCTCCAAAGGCAGATTCCCATACTTCTTTGAAACCCAGCTTTTTAAGGGCAGTGACTAGTTGAGCAGGACTGCCTATATCTAAGACAGACGGAAATGTCGGGTCAAGGCAGGCTATAACATTATCTCCTTTTTCCAAAAGTTTTAAAACCTTTTCTGCTCCACTATGAACAACTATAGCTCCGTGCGAACAGTTTTTGTAACAATTGCCACAGAGAACACAGCGGCTGGCAATTAACCTTACCTTTCTTTTATCAATCTTTAAAGCGTTAGTAGGACAGTTTTGAACACAGCCATAACACTGCCGGCATTTTTCTTGTGAAATACTTATCGGAAACATAGCTATAAAAACAGAATAAATGTTTATTTTTTATTTTTACTGGTTAACTTCTCGATTTCATCGATAAGGAATTTGGGGCTTATCGGCTTATCTAAGAGAGCATCAGCTCCTGTTAACTTTAAAACATCTTGGCTGGAAGAGAATTCCAAACCTGTTTGAGCTCCGATGGAAGTTAGAATCATAACCGGGAGATCATGATATTTTTGTTTGATCTTTTCACTGGCCTTAAAGCCAGAGTCAAACTGCTCCATCATTACGTCCAAGATTACTATGTCAGGTTTTGTTTTTTCTAATTTGTCCAAACATTCCTTGGCGCTAGTAGCTGTTATGACTTTGTAACCTTTATGCTCCAAGACGGCCGTATGCATTTCTACAAAATCTGGATCGTCATCTACCAGCAGGACTTTCTTTGGTTTTCTTTTTTCGAATTTTTCAGTGCTTTTAATCACCAGAGAGAGGATGCGACGCAGTTTTTCTTGATCTTCAATGGAATCCTCAACTTTAGTCACCAGGCGGCCTCCCTCATAATATTGATACTCAATTTTGCAGCCACATTGGACATGACAGCGAAAGATTTGTCTTAGGGCATCTTCTTTATCCGAAAGATCCAGCTTGGTCCCTCCAAAAAAAGGGCAATCTGTCCACTCGCCTGGTCTTATCATTGCCTGCAGCTCGGGACAATAAACTTGAATAAATGGTTTTGGTTCTTTCTCTTTTTTCATAATTATTATCTCCTAGCTTTAGTTCTTTTCTAAATTGAACATGAAACAACGCCTCTTCTTTTGTTAAGTAATATTGATGTTAATTATTAATCTTTGGTATAAGTGATAAATAAACCCTTTAATTATGCTTAAAATGATTATATCAATATTACTTAACTAAATATTTTAGTCTAAATAAGTAGCTATTTCAATTGATTTTAGGCCAGAACTAAGGATTCACAGCGACGATAAGGATAAAAGTGTAAAATGTAGGGGCCGCTGTCCCAAGCGGGCTACAAAAGAAAGAAAATGTAAAATAATTATTAAAAAAATTTGCTGACCTAATTATCCATCAACAATGGGCAATAAAAATTTTATTGTTGAAAATAGGCGATAGAGGTAAAACCTACCCAGTGATGGAGATTGGAATAATAGGTTGGACCTAATTTTACTTTGTTGAAAGGAGGAGCTGGAAAAGCAAGGCTGGTGCCATAACGAAGTAAAGCCCCTTGAATAGGCTTTGTCTGGAGATTATTAACCAGATGAACTAAAAAATTTAAGCCCATGGGCACGGAGAATCGTCCACACCAGCTAATCTTATAGGTAAAAGAATCATCTGGTTCCACACACTTCCACAAAAAATTTCTTATTTTTGCTGATTCAAGTTGACCGCTGAGATAATTTTCAATTAGGCTTAAATCCTGGTCAACACCTTTCTGATACCCAATAGCATCTGTGCCAAAAGGACAGTAATGATAATAACCCCAGCCGTAATCTCCATAATGAACGCAATCAGTTGAGATAAGAAAAGCAATATCTTTGCCTAACTGCCATTGGTTTTTCTTTACTATCTGGGCCACGACAGCAGCCAGATGGGACGAAAGTTCATCCATTTTCTGCCACTTCATATAAGGCACAAGAATGGGTACAATTTCTACCGAGCGGTTAAAATACTGAAGGAAGGGGAGAAGAGCCTCGATTGAATGTTCAACACTTTGGACCTCATTGTCAACGACATAATCTTTTTTATCCAGGCTTGCTTCGATTTCTTCTCTAAGAGAGGAGATGGGTATATTTCCATAGGGGCCACGCCATTTAGCAAAAGAATCAAATACAAATTTGTCTTGTAAGTTATAAGTTTTGGCCCAGTGACAGACACCAAAAATAATTACTCTTGGAGCTTTGATGTATCTCATCACCTGGATATAACCTCGGCCGGCATAAAAATAGTCATCATGGGGAGAAATGCCGGCTACTAAAGAAGTGGCCGAAGTAAATCCATATTTTTTTTGATTTGCTGCAATTTTTTCTTTTTCAGCTTTTTCCAGGTAATTAATAACATATTCAATTTGTTCTCTGGTATGGGCAAAACCAACCAAATCAACCAGACCTCTTAAATCTTTTTGGGCCGGAATAGTAATTCGCTTTAAAAGTTCTTGTTTGGTGGGCATCTGGGCTATCAAAGATAAGCTCGTCCAGGCAAGAATGATGAAAAGCGAAAGGATTCTTTTAACCATTTTGCACCTCTAATTTTTTATATACCTTAGCTTGAGGATAAATCAAGTTTTGTTACCTAAAACAGAAGCATTTTTGTTTCTGTTATGGTTAACAATGGGTGAAGAAATCTATTTATATTGACTATTCCAGTTTTTATTAAGGGTTGGACATATAAGGGGGATATCAAGAAAATAGAGTTTATAGAGTTTTTAGTTGCAGGTAGGGCCCGCTGGCCGCAGCGGGCCATTAACCTGCATTTTCAATTATTGGCTGCAGAATAATTCAATCTTTCCGCACCTGACCATCCTTTAAATATTTCATTGATTGAAAAGAGAATAGACTTATTCGTTTATCTATGGAAGTTTAAACTGTCAGGAGCTCCTAATGAGGATAATCAGAATTTGTCGACAGGAATTTACTTAGCCTTGGACTATCAATACCAAGAGGAAGTTATCGGAGTTCCCAATTACCTTTTGCTTAGACGCATCCCCCTATTCTTTGTAAATTTTATATCACCACCTGATTTAAAAGTCAATATAGCTGATAGTTTGATAGCTGCTAAGACGAAATATATTAATTTTTAAAAAAATTTCCTTAAAAGAGAAACAATTTATTTTTTTTCGTCTTATAAAAGTTATGGATAGCTTTATAATATGATTTTTTATTCAATTTATTTTTCTTAGAGACGACTAAATTAATGGATGGAGGAGAGATCTATTGAAGGGCAAGAAAAAAAGGAGGAAACAAGCCAAAATGGTGCCTAAAATCTTAGTGGTTGAGGATGAACAAATTGTGGCTATGGACATCCAATTTACTCTTGAAACTTTAGGCTATAAAGTTTGCGGCATAGTGTCCTCAGGTGAAGAATCTATAGAAAAAGCCTTCCACACTAATCCTGATTTAATCCTGATGGATATTAAATTAAAAGGAAAAATGGATGGCATAAGTGCAGCTCGCCAAATTCAAGCCCAGGCTAAGATTCCAGTTATTTATTTAACTGCTTTCGGAGATGAGAATACAATAAGAGAACTTACTTTGACCAAGCCTTATGCTTATATCAATAAGCCCTTTGTCGAGCATGAACTTCAGATTAAGATTGAAAAGATTCTTAAAAATTTCGAAAACTGCCAGTTTAATTAAAATTAAATTTTAGGATAAACCTATCCCTAAAAGTCAATCCAGTAAAAAGATAGGCATCGGTTCATGCTCGATATACGAAAGGCTGCTGAGAACAGCAGATCCTACTCCCTCACCTTACTCCTCACTCCTAACTCCTAACTATACAGGTTATTTAATTAAAAGCGACCCGCTGAGGACAGCGGGCCTTACAAACAAAGGATAACCGTCTGCAGAGGACAGCAGATTCTACATTTCCCCTTTTGCGGCTTGACATTTCTTAGATTAGTTTATACATAATACAAAGATACTGTTATGTCCAGAAGTAAGATGCGGGTAGCCATGTATTACAACAACCGGGATATTAGAATTGAGGAGATGCCTATCCCGGCCATAGGCCCAGGAGAGATGCTGATGAGAGTTGAAGCCAGTGGTATCTGTGGTAGCGATGTCCTGGAATGGTACCGCCGCTCTAAAGCTCCTTTAGTCTTGGGCCATGAAGTGGCCGGTCAGGTGGTAAAGGTTGGAGTTGGTGTTTCCAAATATAAAATTGGAGATAGAATTGTGGCCTCTCACCATGTTCCCTGTAATACCTGCTATTTTTGTTTAACAGGCCATCATACTGCCTGTGAAACTCTTCGCCAGACAAATTTTGACCCTGGCGGATTTTCAGAATATATTCGGCTTCCAGCTCTTAATGTTGATCGAGGAGTATTTGTTATTCCTGAGGAGCTTTCTTACGAGGAAGCCACTTTTCATGAACCATTAGGCTGTGTCATCAGGGCTCAGCGGATTGCCGGTTTGAATCCTGGACAAAGTGTCTTAGTCTTAGGCAGCGGTATTGCTGGCCTTCTTCATATTTTATTGGCTAAAGCTTCAGGAGCAGCCAAGATAATGGCTGTAGATATTGTTCCTTACAGATTGAAAGCAGCTAAGAGGTTTGGGGCGACGGAAGCTCTAATGGCTTCTGAGAATATTACCGAATTCTTCCGCAAGATAAATAGCGGTCGTTTAGCAGATTTGGTTTTGGTCTGTACAGGGGCCAAGGAGGCTCTTCTTCAGGCTATGCAGTCCGTTGAGAGAGGAGGTACAGTGCTATTTTTTGCCCCAACAAATCCAGGAATAGAAATACCTCTGTCTATTAACCAAGTTTTTTTTAGAAATGATGTAACTTTTACCACTTCCTATGGAGCCAGCCCTTATGACTCCTATTTGGCCCTTGAATTAATGCGCTCTCAGGTTGTTAGAGTAAAAGAGATGATTACTCACCGGCTTCCCCTCGAGGAAACTGCCCTTGGTTTTAAAATTGTGGAAGAAGCTAAAAAATCAATTAAAGTTATTATCGAGCCCCAGAAATAATCAATTTTGGTCGAGATAAATAAAGGGAAATTTTCGCCTATGGTTTAGCTATAAAGAGGAGGAAGAAAATGGACTGGGGATTAAAAAATCGGCTTTCTCGAATTATAAAGCCGTCAACGGGCCGGACGGTTATGCTGGCCGTTGACCATGGCTATTTTTTGGGACCAACCACAAAGCTGGAAAATGCTAGAAAAACAATAGAGCCTCTTTTACCTTATGCTGATGCCCTGATGTTAACCAGAGGTATTCTGCGGACCTCAGTTGATTCACAAGCTTCAGTGCCTGTTGTTCTTAGAGTCTCAGGTGGAACGAGTATCATCGGTAAAGACCTGGCTAACGAGGAGATAACCACTTCCATGGAAGAAGCAGTCCGCCTTAATGCTTCAGCAGTGGCTATTTCCATTTTTGTGGGCACTGATTATGAACATCAGACATTGACAAATTTAGCCCGATTAGTTGATAAAGGAATGGAAATGGGAATTCCTGTTTTGGCGGTAACAGCCGTGGGCAAAGAGTTGGGTAAAAGAGATGTCAGGTTTCTGTCTCTTTCCTGCCGCATTGCGGCTGAACTGGGGGCCAGCTTCGTCAAAACTTACTACTGTGATCAATTCGAGAAAGTAGTGGAAAGCTGTCCAGTTCCTCTTGTTATTGCTGGTGGTCCTAAATTAGAAACAGAACTCGATGCTTTAAGACTAGCTCATGAGGCGGTCGAGAAAGGAGCTGTAGGTGTTGATATGGGGCGGAACATTTGGCAGTCTGAATTTCCAGTGGCCATGATCAAAGGCGTAAGAGCTGTCGTTCATGATAAACTTTCTCCAGAAGATGCTTTGGAGGTCTTTAATCAAGCCAAGCTTGAATCATAAATTAAAATCTGAAGGTCCGGCTCTTCCATCAGGCCGTCTAATTATTAAGGCATATAAATAGGGGATGCTGTCCCCGTCAGGCATTTAATTAGATTACGGACCGCTCGGAGACCGGTCCCTACAGGGCCAAACGAATGTCTGTAGAGTCCACAGGCCTCAGCGGGCCGTTTTAAATATATTGCCAACCTGTCCGAAAGCAGTCCCCCTAAAAAATAAAATTATCTTTCCTTAAGCCAGTAATGTGGTAAAATAATGAACCGATTGACATGTTGGCCGCATATTTATTTATAGACAAAGGAGTTCATCCATGAAAATTGCCCTCATTCAACAACGAGCCAGCCGAGACCCTCAGGAAAATCTGAAAAGGGGAATTGAAGCCTTCTCCCAGGCTGCAGCTGCAGGGGCTAAAATAATCGCCTTTGCTGAGCTTGCTTTTTTACCTTTTTTACCTCAAAACCCCGCTCATCCTGAGGCTTTAGCTATGGCTGAGCCAATCCCAGGCCCCACCACTGAAGCTTTTTCTGCTTTGGCCAAAAAATATGGAGTGGTCACAGTTCTCAATCTCTTTGAAAAAGATGATCAGGAAACATTTGATTCCTCACCTGTAATTGATGTTGATGGTAAAATTTTAGGCACCATCAGAATGGTCCACATCATGGATGGACTTGGCTTCTTTGAGAAAGGTTATTATCAGCCTGGCTGTAACCAGAGTTTTGTCTTTAAAACGGCCGTTGGCCGCATAGGAGTAGCCATCTGTTATGATCGCCACTTTCCTGAATACATGAGAAATCTTGGTCTTCAACAAGCTGAAATAGTCTTTGTACCCCAGGCAGGTGCTTTAGGAGAGTGGCCCGAAGGGATATTTGAAGCTGAACTTCAAGTGGCCGCATTTCAGAACGGTTATTTCGCTGCTCTGGTTAATAGAGTGGGCCGGGAGGAAAAACTACATTTTGCTGGGGAATCTTTTGTTGTTGATCCTTTCGGCCGGGTTATAGCTCGGGCTCCTCAGGATAAGGATTTTATTCTTTATGCTGAATGCGATTTAGAGCAAATAGCCCAGTCTCTGGCTAAAAGGTTCTTCCTCAGAGATAGACGGCCTGATTTTTATCGCAATTTTAAAATTTTGGCTTAGAGAAAGAAGTGAAATAGTGAAATAATGAAAAATTGGTTTGTTCTAAATACAAAACCCAAGAAGGAATTTCATGTAGAGAAATTATTCCTCGAAGGTGGATTTGAAATCTACAATCCTAAGTATCTCCATGATAAAAAGATAAAGCCTTTTTTCCCGGGTTATGAATTCATTTATTTTGATTATCCTGAACAATATAGGTTGGTTAGGTACACAAGGGGAGTGAAGAGAGTGGTGGGAAATAGAGTGGGGCCAATTCCCATTCCTGAAAAAGTAATTGCAGAGATAAAAGCCCGAGAAGTAAATGGATTGATTGAACTATATAAGTACGGTCAGGAACCAGAATTGGGCGATGAAATTGAAGTTGTGGAAGGCCCTCTCAAAGGATTGAGGGGAATTTTCAAAAAAGAAATACCGGAAAAACAGAGAGTCCTTATCCTTCTCAATTATGTTTCCTATCAGGGGAAGTTGTTAATTGAAAAGAAGAAATTAAAAAAAGTAATTAGATAGCTAATCTTAATTTTACAATGTGGCCTTTTTTCCTGCTTGTGTCTCAAGCTTGATTGTAAATTAAAGGCCGTGTGGCCTGAAACTGAAAAATATTTCAGAATAAAAAAGATGTGAGGTTTAATTATGGATATTCCTTTTTTGGATTTAAAAGCTCAGTACCAAAGCCTAAAGAAAGAAATCGAGGCCAAAATATTAGAGGTTCTTTCTACTCAGAGGTTTATCCTTGGGCCAGAAGTTGAGGCCTTAGAAAAAGAATTGGCTGCATACTGTGGGGTAAAATTTGCAATTGGCGTTTCTTCTGGTTCTGATGCTTTGCTTTCTTCTCTAATGGCTTTGGACATCGGACCTGGAGATGAAGTGGTGACCACTCCTTTTACTTTTTTTGCTACGGCTGGAGCTGTAGCCAGGCTGGGAGCAAAGCCTGTTTTTTGCGATATTGAGGAGAAAAGTTACAATATTGATCCAACTCGGTTAAGCCAGTTCCTTAAACAGCGAATAGAAAATCAAAAAAACTCCCAAATTAAGGTTTTAATTCCTGTTCATCTTTATGGCCAATGTGCTGAAATGAAGCCTATTATGGATTTGGCTAAGAAATATAACTTGTTTGTTATTGAAGATGCAGCTCAAGCTATGGGTTCTGAATATCTAACTTCTCGAGGAGTGAAGAAGGCAGGTTCGATTGGTGATCTCAATATCTTGTCTTTTTTCCCTTCTAAAAACTTGGGGGGTTATGGAGATGGTGGCCTGATTCTTACCGATGATCAGGCTCTGGCTGATAAGCTGCAAATGATGAGAGTTCATGGCTCTAAGGATAAATATTTATATGAATTTATTGGCGGCAATTTCCGCCTTGATGCTCTCCAGGCAGCAGTCCTGAGAGTGAAATTCAAACATCTTGAAGACTGGCTTAAGGAAAGAAAAGAAAGAGCGGGCTATTATGATCAGCTTTTCAAAGAATCTGGGCTGATTGAGGAAGGCTTAGCCTTACCGCCTCAACCCGTTTATAAAAATTCAGGGATTAGCAATTATCATACTTATCATCAGTACGTCATTAGAGCCAAAAATAGAGACAAACTCCAGTCTTTTTTAAAAGAAAAAGGAGTCCCGACGGCTGTTTATTATCCCTTACCTCTTCACCTTCAAAAATGTTTTACTTATCTTGGTTATCAGGCTGGCGATTTTCCTCAATCAGAAAAAGCAGCCGCAGAGGTTCTAGCCCTGCCCATTTATCCTGAATTAACCCAGGGCCAACAGGATTATATTGTGGCTTCAATTAGAGATTTCTATTTCAAGAAATGAAACTAAATCAATTATGAGTTAAAAACAAAAACTTTTCTTATTCTAATCTTAACCTTTACTTTTTATGTTTTAATGCTTTCAGCTAGTTCCAAAAAGCCGTTTACAATCAACGATATGTTTTAGCCGGTGAAGGTGAACAATCCCCAGATATCTCCAGATGGAAAGCGAATTTTATTTACTAAATCGAAAGCCAATTGGGTTGATAATAAACAAGGAAGGCTCTTTTCGTTTTTATTCTTTGACGGCTAATGGGCGGCAGGCTGCCTGGCTTTTTTCAGATTATAAATCGCCTAATAATATTTGGCTTTTAAATTTTTCCTCTGGGAAAGCTGTAGGAAAAAATTTAGGTGGCTGCCGGAGTTTAGCTGCTTGCTCAAAGGCATAGGTCATTTTAATCAGTTCAGGCTCCTGGAAAGCTCCTCCGATAAAGGATAAGCCAACCGGCAGCCCAAAAATATAACCTGCGGGAAGAGTAATAGTTGGATAACCAGCGACTGCTGCTGGCGATGAACTCCCCCCTAGATAATGATCTCCATTGATCAAGTCAGTAACCCATGCAGGACCATCAGTAGGAGCAACGATGGCCTCTAATTTATATTTCCGGAGCACAGCATCTATTCCTTCAACCCGGGAGAGATGGCGGCATTTTTTCAGGGCTTCCACATATTTTTTCTCGGTTAAAGGTCCTTTCTTTTCAGCTTTAAGAAAAATTTCCTGCTCAAAATAGGGCATGACCTGCTGACGGTGGGCTTCGTTAAAGTCGATTATTTCCTTTAAGGAGTGAACAGGAGCCTGAGGGCCTAGACTGGCTAAATAGGCATTGAGGTCTGTTTTAAATTCATAAAGGAGAACTTCATATTCTTCATTACTGTATTCTCGACCGGTCTTCAGATCGACAGGGTCTATAATTACAGCTCCTTGATCTTTCATGATTTTAATAGCTTTTTCCATAAGGCGGTCTACTTTTTCATGAAAGCCAAAAAAATGTCGGGCAATACCTATCCTTTTTCCTTTTAAGCCGTTTTTATCTAAAAATTTTGAATAATCAAGGGGATAATGGCCGGAACTACCCTGAGTAGCTGGATCACGAGAGTCAGGGCCAGCAAGAGCGTTCAAGAGAAGAGCAACATCGGTTACTGTCCGTGCCATGGGCCCAGCGGTGTCTTGGCTATGAGCAATAGGGATTATACCTGAGCGGCTAACTAAACCCACGGTTGGTTTTAGGCCGACAATGCCACAGGCGGAGGAGGGGCTAACAATAGAGCCATCGGTTTCTGTGCCGATGGCTACCAGACACAGATTGGCGGCTGTGGCCACAGCTGAACCAGAACTGGAGCCACTGGGATTGCGATCTAAAGCATAGGGATTTTTAGTTTGACCGCCAAGGCTGCTCCAACCACTGGAAGAGCGGCTTGAGCGAAAATTGGCCCACTCACTGAGATTTGCTTTACCTAAGATAACAGCTCCGGCGTGCCTTAGCTTCTTGGCTACAAATGAGTCCTGGGCAGGGATAAAGCCTTTAAGAGCCAGAGAACCAGCGGTGGTCGTCATTTTATCAGCAGTATCGATATTAGCTTTGATTATTACAGGCACACCATGGAGCGCAGAGCGAGGTCCTTTGGCTTTATATTCTTGGTCAAGTTTATCAGCTATTTTTAAGGCGTCAGGATTAATTTCGAGGATGGAATTTAAAGCGGGGCCTTGCTTATCAATCTCTTGTATCCGTTTGAGGTAGAACTCTACCAGTTTTCTAGAATTAAGCTGTCCATCTTTCATTTTTTGCTGAAAATCGTAAATAGTTAATTCTTCAAATTCGTTTTTAGCATAGTTTTTTTTAGTTGGAGTGCTGGCTTTCATCCCGGCCGAGGCCATCAACGGAGAAGCAGCAACTGCTGCCGCTCCCAAAGAAGCTCTTTTTAAAAACTCCCTCCGCTTCAAGCTTGGTTTATTTTTGTCATTTTCCATTTTCCCTCCTTGCTTATTGTGCTTTGGCTTTGCTTATTGTGCTTTGGCTTAGCTATCTTACTTAATATAAATAAATTACGCTATTTCTTTAGCTTAATATTAAGCTTAGAACATACTTTTTGGCCCCAAAAACAGTGATCTAAACATTGAATAGATTATTTCTTCCCTGGTCCAGCTAAAGTTCTACCAGGTAATTGACCTGTATGAGTGTTGTGATCAATGACAACTTTGCCATTGATAATTACATAGTCGATTCCCTTAGGATATTGTTGAGGTTTGGTATAGGTTGCTAAATCGGTAATAGTCATCGGGTCAAAAACGACCAAATCGGCAAAGTTGTCTTTTTTTATAACCCCTCTTTTACTCAAGCCCATCTTTGCTGCAGGCATCGAGGTCATTTTTTTAATGGCCTTAGGCAGAGAGAGAAGCTTCTTCTCCCTCACATATAACCTTAAAAAACGAGGAAAAGTACCATAATTACGGGGATGGGGCATGCCTTGACTCAGCCAGCCGTAGGGAGCTAAAGCTACTCCATCAGAACAGAGCATAACCAGAGGATGCTTCAGGATCAAGTCGGTATTATTTTCACTCATTCCGAAGCCAATAATGCTTACATCTCCTCCTTCTGATATAAGAAGATCACAGCTGAATTCATAGGGATCATGGTTTTTTTCTTGAGCAGCCTGGCTTATGTATTTGCCTACAAGGGATTTATTTTCTTCGTTATTAACATCCTGAATGAGCATGCTTTCCCAGGAGTTGTTACCGATTACTTTTTTCAGGGTTTCAGCTTTCATTTTTTGTCTGAGCTTCCTGTCTTTTAGCCGTTGGATAAAGGCTTCTCTTCCGCCGGCCAGAGCCCATTCAGGGTACATTATGCTGAGGGTGGTGTTGTAGGCAATATAAGGATAGCGGTCAGCGTTAATCAACATCCCTCTTGCTTTGGCTCTTTCGATGAGATCTATAGCCAGAGGGATTTTATAATAATTAGCTCGACCACAGACCTTGAGATGGGAAATTTGAAGAGGTAAACCGCCTCGATCAGCAATGTGTATAGCTTCAGCTAAAGCTTCCATAAGCATTGTATCTTCGCTTCGCATATGGGTTGCGTAAAAACCTCCATATTTGGCCACAACCTGACATAGTTCAATTATTTCTGATGTGGTTGAGAATCGATCTGGGGCATATTCCAGTCCCGTAGAAAGGCCAAAAGCACCTTGAGCCATAGCTTCGGCCACCATGTTTTTCATGATGTCCATTTCTTTGGCTGAAGGTTGCCTTGGTTCGTCACCCAGCACCAGACGTCTCACCGTTCCCTGACCAACCAAAGTGGCATGATTTACAGCCAGCCCTCTTTTATGCAAAAAAGAATGGTATTCTTCCAAATCTGTCCAGTTTATTTCGATATTAAGCTTTTCTTTTAACTTTTTTTCCTCTGCTGTCAGTCTTTTTTTTCTAGGAAAAACAGATCCTCCACAGTTGCCACTGAGCTCAGTAGTTACTCCTTGTCTTACCTTGCTTTCTGCCTTTGGATTAATCAGTAATTCTAAATCCGTATGAGAGTGGATATCAATAAAGCCGGGTGTGACCACTTTGCCTGTGGCCTCAATTATTGTTTTTGAATTTGCCTGGCTGAGATTACCGATAGCTGCGATTCTATCTCCGATTATGCCTAAATCAGCTTTGTAGCTTTTATCTTTTAGGCCATCTATAATATGGCCGTTTCTAATAATAAGATCGAAACTTTTCGGCTGCGAGAAAAGAACTTTTTCTCCTAAACCTGAGGCCAAACCAAGAAGAACTCCGGTTTGAGCAGAAATTCTAAGGAATTGTCGCCGAGAAATTTTTTTGCTCATTTCCCTCTCCCTAAAAATTTCTATAAATCAGTTTAGGGCCTCATAAATTGCTCTCCAATCTCTATATTTTGACTGGCTTCTCCTGTTAAGTCATTCTTAGTAATTTAATTAATGGAATATTGGCCAAAATTAAAAATTCTAGCCATTTTATTTCTGGTTACATATTATTTCCTGAAGCCTGTCAAAGCTAATCTTAGCTCCACTGATAATAAGGACTACTGTTTTGTTTTTGAAAGCATCCTTTACTTTTAACCATGAGGCCAGAGAGAGGGCACCCGCTCCTTCAACAAGAAATGAATGTTTGGCAATAATCAATTTCATTGCCTCTCTTATTTCTTCTTCACTGACCAGAATAAAGTCATCAACATAACGGCGGCAGATATGAAAGGTAAGAGCATCCTCTTCAATCCCTCCGGCTGTCCCTTCAGAAATAGTTGGTTTTAATTCTTGCTCGACAACTCTGCCTGCCTTGACAGACTCGTACATAACGCATGAATTGATGGGCTGGCAGCCAATTATTTTAATTTTATTATTATTTGATTTTAAATAACCAGCCACGCCAGAAATAAGACCACCTCCACCCACAGGAATAAAGACAGCATCTATATTAGCCAGTTGCCTTTCTAACTCTATTCCGACAGTAGCCTGGCCACCAATAATTTGGGGATCATTGTAAGGAGTAACATAAGTTAGATTTTTATTTTTAGCTGTTTCTGTGGCCATTTTTTCGGTCTGGAGGCAGTCATCTCCATAAAAAACTAAATGAATGCCGTAATTACGCAGGTACTCAACTTTAGTGGGAGAAGTGTAGTTAGGGAGATAAATTGTCCCTTTTCCTCCTAAAATTTTCAACCCATAAGCGAAGGCCGCTCCATGATTTCCTGATGAAGCTGTAATCACTCCTTTTTCTAATTCCTCTTTGTCCAGAGAAAGCAGTTTATTCAGGGCACCTCTCAATTTGAAAGAACGAGTAATCTGCAGATTTTCAAGTTTAAGGTAAACTTGACCATCACCCAACTTGCTGAAATAAGGAGAATATTCGACAGGCGTTTCTCTTATGTATTGTCTTATTCTTTTTTCTGCGGCCAGAGCTTCTCTTTTAATGTCTGAGGATCTTAACAGTTTTTCCATCTTTTCCACCTTTTTATATATTTATTTTAGGAAAATTTTAGCCACATTCCAGATGCCAAGAAAGGAAACTATGGCGATTATAATACTTCCTATTATGTTTCTTTTCAAGCTATTAATTAAATTTCCCATTCTTTGACGATTATTAAGAATAATAAGGAGAAAAACCGAAGCTACAGGAAGGATGAGTCCATTGGCTACTTGAGCCAAGACAATAACAGCTAAAGGATTGAAGTTAAAAAGGGAAACTACCAATCCAGCCAGAATGACTCCCAGCCAAACTCCCCTGAATCCTTTGGAATATTGTCCTTTTTCCCAACCTAAAACTCCGGAAGAAGCAAAAGCAGCCGCATAAGGAGCAGTAAGAGCAGAACTCAAGCCAGCGGCGAAAAAACCCAGGCCAAAAAGGAAGGTAGCCAGAGGCCCAAAAAGAGGTTTAAGTTGGAAAGCCAGTTGAGCTCCTTTTTCAAGGGGAAGGCCAGCCTGGAAGAAAGTGACAGCCGCTGTGACTATAATTGAAGCAGAAATAAGTCCACCTAGCCCGATGGAGAGAGCAAGGTCGACTTTGACCCTTTTCAGATCAGATTTTGATGACCATTTAGCCTTGACCGCTGCCGAATGGAGGAAAAGATTGTATGGGACTACAGTTGTCCCGATTAAAGCCAGGGTAATATAGACAGAATTTTTGGGAAAAGAGGGGATAAGGCCTTTAACTACTTGGAAAAGATTAGGCCTGATGATAATTAAAGTTGCCAGAAAAGAAGCACTCATCAGAAAAACTAAAAAAATTAAAAATTTCTCCACAAGCTGATATCTTCTTCGGCTGAGAATGAGGGCTGCTATTAAAGATATGAAAACTACCCAAAATTTTTGAGGAAGAAAGAAAACCATTTCTAAGCCCAGAGAGCCACCAATAATGTTGCCAGCTTCGTAAGCGGCACAACCGAAAGTAATTGAAGAGAGGGTAAGAATAATAAACGACAGCCTTGTTATCTTTTTCTGAGGGAAATCTCTTAGAGCTTGACCAAGATCAGAGCCAGAAGCCAGAGCTAAACGGCCAGTCATTTCCTGAAGAAAGAAAGTGATAATGGTTGCCAAAATAACTGCATAGAGGAGGGAATAGCCAAATTGAGCCCCGGCCATGGAGCAGGTGGTCACCGTCCCGGGACCGATAAAAGCAGCAGTTACTAAAAAACCTGGGCCGAAGCGGGAAGTTTTATTAGGGGCGGCCATAACCTCCTCCGCCAGGAGTTTCAATGCGGAGGATGTCTCCCGGCATGGCCTTAATATTTACTTTTGAGTTTAAAATAATCCTTTTTCCTTTGGAAATAAGAATATTTTTGCCTGGCTGGCCGCTTTCTCCTCCTTGCAACCCATAAGGTGGGAAGCGGCGGCGCTCAGACATGATTGAGATCTGAGTGGGGACCAGAAATTCATACTCTCGAATAATACCTTCTCCACCCCTATGTTTGCCTTTGCCTCCAGAACTTGAGCGCAGCTTATATTTCCTGATTTTAAGAGGAAGGTAATTCTCCAGAGCTTCCAAGGGGGTATTAAGGGAGTTGGTCATATGGGTGTGGACTCCACTGAGCCCAGGCCTATCTAAGCTGGCTCCCATCCCACCTCCAATAGTTTCATAATAGGCGAAATTCTTTTTAGTCTGAGGATCGAACCCGCCAAAAGTCACATTGTTCATGGTCCCGGAGCTGGCTGCTGGGATTCTATCAGGAATGGCCTTAGCCAAAGCTCCCAGCAGGACATCAACAATTCGTTGTGAAGTTTCCACATTCCCCCCGGCCGTGGCTGCTGGAAATTGGGCATTAACCACTGAGTTCAGGGGTGCTTTAATTTTTATCGGCCTCATCAGGCCGGTGTTAAAAGGGATATCATCTTCTATGAGAGAGCGGAAGACATAAAGCACAGCCGAGTAAGTAACAGCTAAGTTTGCGTTCACACCTCCTTCTACCTGAGGAGAAGAAGAACTGAAATCGATTAGAGCTTTTTCGCCTCGGATAATTATCTTGACTTCAATTTTTATGGGATTAGGCTGGAGGCCATCATCATCCAGGTAATCGCTAAAGGGATAAAAGCCGTCAGGAATATCTTTGATTGACTTCCTCATGATTTTTTCAGTGTAATCTTGGAGAAGCTGGGTGTAGCGGAAAATCTTATTCAATCCATATTTATTGACTACTTCTTCGAGCCTCTTTATTCCTTTATTGTTGGCCGCTATCTGAGCTAAAAGATCACCCTTTCTTTCATCCGGAGTTCTGACATTGGCCAGCATAAGGTTGAAAAGGGGCTGATTTAATTTACCCCGATCAATTATTTTTAAAGGCGGGATAATCAGTCCTTCCTGAAAGATTTCAGTAGCTAAAGGCATAGAGCCAGGGCTCATTCCTCCTACATCTGAATGATGAGCTCGGTTGGCCACAAAAAAAGCCAATTTTCCTTGAGCAAAAAAAGGTGAAATGCAGGTTATATCAGGAAGATGGGTGCCTCCTCGGTAAGGATCATTGACAATTACCAGATCTCCTTCCTTAAAACTAACTGCCTTTAGTGCAGCCTGGACTGAAAGGGGCATTGCCCCTAGATGAACAGGAATGTGGGTGCCCTGAGCAAAAGTTTCGCCTCTTTGATTAAAGAGTGCACAGGAGAAATCTTTTCTCTCTTTAATGTTAGGAGAGATAGCTGTTCTTCCCAGGACAGCTCCCATCTCCTCAGAAATTGAAGTGAAAATATTCTTGAAAAGCTCCAATTCAATCGGATCGAATTTAACCATCAATTTATTTCCTCTGGATAATTAAATTCAGTAATTTATCCACTCTTAAGGAAAAAGAAGGAGGCAGAAAAGTGGTTGATTCCTGGTCAATGATAAGAGCCGGGCCTTGAATTTCGTCTGCGGCCAGGAGGCCTGCTCGGTTGAAAACAGGAGCCTTGAATTTCTGACCTTGATAGTAGATTGACTGCCTTTTTAAAAGAGCTCTTTGAGGCTGACCATCTCCTTCAGGCCATCTCTTTAATCTGATTTTTCGGCTTAAACCCACAGCTTTGACTCTGAGATTTACTATTTCTACCTCTCGTTGAGGATGATGGTAGGCATAAAGCTTTTGGTGGGCTTTATGGAAATCAGCCACAAAATTAGGTTGATAAGGAATTGTTATTTCATAAGATTGGCCTAAGTATCTAAGGTCAAGGAAAGAAAAAATTTTTATTTTATCTGGGGGAAAGCCTTCACTCTTCATTTCCTGAAAGGCTTTATTTTTTAAATCAGATAAATATTTATTAAGTTCCTGGGGACTAATCTTGCTTATAGTTTTGAGGATTGATAGGGAATGATCTTTAATCGAGTCAGCCAAAAGCAGGCCTAAAGCTGAAAGGACTCCAGCATTTTTAGGAATAATAACTCTTTTTATTTGAAGATTAGAGGCAATTTCAGCCGCATGCATGCCTCCAGCGCCACCAAAAGAGAAAAGCGAAAAATCTCTGGGATCAAAGCCGCGTTCAATAGATATGACTCGGATAGCTTTTTCCATGTTGGCATTAGCAATTTTTATTATGCCGGCGGCTGTCTCCAAAAGCGATTTTTTTATTTTCTTAGATAGATTTTTGATAGCTTGGTAGCTTTTCTCGGGGAAGATTTTCATCTTGCCGCCTAGGAAAAAGTCTGGATCAAGACGCCCTAAGACTAAATTGGCATCGGTTACAGTCGGTTGCTGGCCGCGACCGTAGCAAGCAGGGCCTGGTTCAGCTCCAGCACTTTGAGGGCCAACTCGCAGTGATCCTCCCTTGTCAACATAAGCTATCGACCCTCCTCCAGCTCCCACTGAGTGAATGTCAATCAGAGGTAAGCGAATGGGAAAGTCGCCAATAAGATTTTCATTAGTTCGTCGGATTTTACCGTCAACCAGCGAGACATCACACGAGGTTCCACCCATATCAAAAGTAATGATATGGTTAAAGCCAGCCTGGCGGGCCAGATGGAAGCTGCCAACCACTCCTCCAGCCGGTCCTGAAAGGGCCGTCCTTATTGGTTCTAATTTAGCTTGAGTGGGCGAGATGTAGCCTTCATTGGATTGCATGATCTTCAGTTCAGCCCCTTTGATTTGCTGTTTCAAGTCAGTTAAATAGCGGTCGACAACTGGCATCAAATAGGCATTTACTGCTGTCGTAGCCGTTCTTTCGTATTCTCGATGTTCAGGCAGAATATTGGAAGAAAGAGAAGTGAGGATTTTTTCTTTTTTTAACTCTTTTTGGATAATTTTCTCATGGACAGCATTAGCATAGGAATTGATAAGAGAGACAGCTACAGCTTCTATTTTAAATTTTTTTAATTTATGGATTGTCTTTTTTAATTCTTGAAGAGAAATTTTCTTTTCCACTTTTCCTGCTGCGGTTATTCTTTCTTCCAGGCCGAAGCAGCGGTTTCGAGGAAAGAGATGCACTCTTTCTTCGCCTTTCAAGCTGTAAAGCTTTTTTCTTGTCTGGCGTCCAATAAAAAGAATATCTTCAAAGCCTTTAGTAGTTAATAAAGCAATCTTTCCTCCTTTTCTTTCCAGGAGAGAGTTAGTAGCCACAGTCGTCCCATGGATGATGAAAATAGGTTGATCTTTTTTAAGATAGTCTTTTATTCCTGCGAAGATAGCCAGAGAAGGATTTTGAGGAGTAGATGGTATTTTTTTTATATCTAAACGGCCATTCCTGTAAAAGACAAAATCAGTAAAAGTTCCGCCTGTATCGACTCCTATTCGAACCTCTTGGCTCATATTTAGGAATATATTTATTGATAGAAGACTGAATGTCAAGAATTATAATAGCCAGCAGACGGGGTCAGACCTTCATAAGTTTCATAAATTATGCTTCTATATTGATATATTTCGTCGGTTTGTAAGGAACAAAAGTCATTACAGTTATTGTAAGAATTAAAGTTATGAAACTTATGAAGGTCTGACCCCGCCGGGAACAATTCCCACCAGAGCTTCAAAATGTTGACCACATTTTTTGCAGATGAATTCATATATAGGTATAGCAAGTTGTATTACACCTCTTTTTAAAATTTGGCAATCTCTTGCGCGAAAATTTAACGGTTCTAATTTTTATGTTGGTCTTTTAATTCTACAATTGTTTGATCAATTTAGCTGTAGCTATAGCTTCGATTTCAACCTTGACATCTTTAGGCAGGCGGGCAACCTGGACAGCTGCTCGGGCAGGGTAGGGTGGCTTAAAAAATTGCCCATAAACCTCATTCATCTTGCTGAAATCGTTCATATCCTGAAGGAAAACTGTGCACTTTACAACTTTGTCCAGAGAACTTCCGGCAGCTTCCAGAACAGCTTTGAGATTATTAAGGACTAATCTTGTCTGCTCCTCTACTGTTCCGCTTATCAGCTTGCCAGTAGCCGGGTCAATAGCAATCTGACCCGAGCAAAAAACAAAGCCATTGGCCTCTATAGCCTGGGAATAGGGACCAATGGCTTGAGGTGCTTTAGTAGTTTTGATTTCTTTAATCATTGATTTTCTCCTTTTTTGTTTAATCAGGAGCTTAGGGCCTATTAGAGCCGCTCCACTTAAGGTTATCAGAGCTTCTCTTCTTTTCATCTTAAGCTCTCCTTTTCCCAGCGTGTGAACCTTGACTTAATTGTATACAAAAAATAGCTCCCATTTCCAGCCTAAACCTTTCCAGATCCATGACGATTAAGAATTTTCGCCAAGCAAGTCAAGAGAGCAGTCTTTTGTTTTCATCCACAGCCAAGATTTCACGACCACTGTGGGCTTCGGATGGACAGCCATCGTTTCTTTTTTGATCCAAATTAGATGAAATTTCTTGCCAAAATTATTTAAAAAATATTTAATGAGAAAAAGGAGGTTGAAATGAAAAAATATTTTTGTTTAGTTTTCTTAGGAATGAGTGGAATTTTTTTATTAGCTGTTTCCCCAAGCAGTGCAGTTAATGTCAAAGATACTCTCCTTTTATCTCAACCAGCTGTCAGCCAAAATCATATTGCTTTTCTTTATGCCGGCGATTTATGGGTGGCCAACCTTGATGGCAGAAATGTACGCCGCTTAACCTCAGACGAAGGCATAGAGTCGCATCCTGCTTTTTCCCCTGATGGTCAGCTTATTGCTTTTAGTGCTCAATATGAAGGAAACACAGATGTTTATCTTGTTCCTGTAGAAGGAGGGGTGCCCAAGCGACTGACCTGGCATCCAGGAGCTGACATTGTCCGCTGTTTTACCTCTGATGGTCAGTCTGTACTCTTCATTTCCTCCCGTTACGTAGCTAATAGAAGCTCCACTCAGCTTTTCTCTGTTTCAATTCAAGGTGGTTTTCCTCAACCATTGCCACTCCCATGTGTTTATAAGGCCAGTTTTTCGCCTGATGCTCAGCATTTGGCTTATACACCTCTTCGGGAGGCTTTCCTCCAATGGAAAAATTATAGAGGTGGAACTGTTTCTACCATCTGGATATACAGCTTTGCTGATAAATCAGTGGTTAAGATTCCTCAGCCAGAAGGTCGCTGCAATGATACCGACCCCATGTGGATTGGCCAGAAAATTTATTTTCGCTCGGACCGCAATGGAGAATTCAATCTTTTCTCTTATGACCTCCAGAGCCAAAAAATAGAACAACTAACCTATCATCAAGATTTTCCTATAGTTAACGCCTCAGCCGGGGACGGCCAAATAGTTTATGAGCAGGCTGGTCGTCTTCACCTTTATAACCTTGAAAAAGGCACCTCCACTGCTCTAAAAATTGGAGTGGCTGCCGACCTTATTGAGCTTCGGCCGCGCTATGTGAAAGGGAATCGTTATATTCGTCATGCTTCGCTTTCACCCTCTGGAGCCAGAGCTGTCTTTGAATTCAGAGGAGAAATCATCACCGTTCCAGCCAAAAAAGGTGATCCTCGTAACCTGACTGAAACCACCGCTGTCCATGAACGTTGGCCAGCCTGGTCACCTGATGGCCAGTATATTGCTTATTTTTCTGATGAATCCGGTGAATATGAACTGCATATTAAAGGCCAGGATGGCAAGGGAAAGGTCAGGAAATACAAAATTCCAGGAGCAGGCTTTTATGATAGTCTTGTCTGGTCGCCTGACAATCAGAAAGTCTCCTTTGCTGATAATTCCTGGAGTTTGTACTGGCTTAATTTAAGCAGCGGTCAGGTTAAAAAAATTGCAACAGAGTATCTCTATGGACCGAGGCGGGAAAAATCTGTCTATTCAGTCTGGTCTCCGGATTCTAAATGGATTGCTTATACTTTAAATACAGCCGCCTATATCCAAAAAGTTTATCTCTATTCTCTGGCTGAAGATAAATCTTATCCAATCACCGATGGAATGAGTGATGTCAGCGATCCCGTGTTTGATGCCAGTGGTAAATATCTTTACTTTTTCTCCTCAACCAATGCCGGTCCGGTCAAGCAGTGGTTTGCCATGTCCAATGCTGATATGGAAATGACTCGCTCTATCTATCTGACTGTTTTGCGTAAAGGCCTGCCTTCCCCGCTGGCTAAAGAAAGTGATGAAGAGAAAGGATTGAAAAAAGAAGAAAAGCCAAAAGAAGAGAAAAAAAAGTCTGAAAAGCCTGAACCTTTCTCTGTTGATTTAGAGGGGATAAATTACCGCATCCTGGCTCTACCAGTTCCAGCTGGGAATTATTTTAGCCTTCAGGCTGGCAAGGCTGGAGAAATATATTATCTTGAAGCTGCTTACGGCCAGCGAAGCACTTATGCTAAAGGAGCCAAGCTTCATCATTTCCAGCTCAAGGAGCGTCAGGATGAAGTAATTATGGATGGTGCCAACGGTTACCTCCTTTCAGCTGATAACAAGAAAATACTATATGTCTCCAAAGAAACGTGGGGAATTGTAAATGCTGCTGGCAAAATTAAACCCGGCCAGGGCAAAATAAAGATAGAGGCCATTGAAGTTCATATTGACCCTCAAGCTGAATGGAGGCAGATTTTCTATGAAGCTTGGCGCATAAACCGCGATTATTTTTACGCGTCCAATATGCATGGAGTTGACTGGGCGGCCATGAGAGACAAATATGCTTCTTTTCTTCCCCATCTTTCCTGCCGGAATGACCTTAATCGGGTTATTCAATGGATGTGTAGTGAACTGCGGATTGGCCATCATCGAGTCGGAGGCGGCGATACGCTCATCGAGCCGCGGGAGAGAGTGCCGGGAGGTCTCTTAGGAGCTGATTATGTAATTGAGAACGGGCGCTACCGGTTCAAGAAAATTTACGGTGGCCTTAACTGGAATCCTGATTTACGTTCACCATTGACTGAACCAGGTGTTGATGTTAAAGAGGGAGAGTATCTCCTGGCTGTACAAGGCAAAGAACTACGGCCGCCGACAAACCTGTTTAGCCTTTTTGAAAATACGGCTGGAAGATTAATAGAAATAACTGTTGGACCAAACCCAGATGGGACGGGGTCAAGGACTGTTTCTATGGAGCCCTTGCGCAGTGAGGCCTCCCTCCGCAACCGAGCCTGGGTGGAAGGAAACCTGAAAAAAGTGGAAGAAGCTACCCGGGGGAGGGTGGCTTATGTCTACGTTCCCAATACAGCCGGTTCGGGCCATACTTATTTTAAGCGCTACTTTTTCCCCCAGGTTGATAAAGAGGCTATTATTGTTGACGAAAGGTTTAATGGTGGCGGCTTAGTAGCTGATTATTATATAGATATCCTGAGGCGGCCTCTGGTTTGCTACTGGCATACCCGCTACGGCCATGATCTCAAGACACCTGGAGCTTCGATTCAAGGTCCTAAAGTAATGCTTATTAATGAGCTGGCTGGGTCAGGTGGAGATTTGTTGCCTTGGATGTTCCGTAAATTTAAAGTAGGTAAATTGATAGGCAAAAGAACGTGGGGTGGCCTGGTGGGCACTCTTGGCTTTCCTATTTTGATGGATGGTGGTTATGTTACGGCTCCCAACCTTGCTATCTGGACTGAGGAAGGCTGGGTAGTAGAAAACGAAGGAGTACCGCCTGATATAGAAGTGGAACAGTGGCCGGACCAAGTAATGGCCGGACATGACCCTCAATTGGAAAAGGCTATTGCTGTAATTATGGAAGAGCTGAAGGAAAATCCGCCCAAAAAGGTGAAACGCCCCCCTTTCCCGGTGAAAGTTAAGAAAGATGATAGTTAATCGAGGAATTTAATATTTTATTGAAAATTCTATTTATTTTATTATTGAAGAGCTTTATTTCCGGAGAGAATTTCGGGCCTCAGGGAGGAAAATTTAAAGTTAATGTAATAGTGGGAAAGGAAATTCGATAATTAACCTGGCAAGCATAAATTAAATTTTGATGGAGGAAAAATGACCGAAGTTAAAGAGGGAAAGGAGAAAATAAAAGAGGATAATTTTTCCAAAGTAACGGCTGGCCTTATTCTTATCCTCCTGGGAGTGTTATTCCTGCTGGCCACCCTGGATTATTTATCTTGGGGTGATTGGTGGGCTTATTTTCTGATCGGTTTAGGTGCTATTTTTATCTTTGAAGTAGTTGTCAGGGCGGCCACTCCCAGATTGGGTCGCCGCTTTACAGGTAAATTAATAGCCGGTATTGTCCTTGTTATTATCGGAGCTGCCCATATCTTTGGTTGGGTGACCTGGTGGCCGTTGATTCTGATTGCTGTTGGCCTGGGTTTGATAATTTCTTATTTTTATGGAGTAAGAAGCTGAATTCTGCCTCACAATTTTAAGAATCCAGATTTATGTATTTATTTAAGCTTTAAATATAATTGATCTAGGATGCCTTCAGAAATATTGATCAGAGTTAGCAAAGGCAGCAAGCTCTAAAAATTCTTGCTCTATTCCTCAAAGCAATAAATCTATTTATGCCACTTGGAACGATCAGGCTCTTTGGGTTTTTTAATTTTCTTAGGAGGATTCTTTTTCAATTCTTCCATCAACACTTGGACAGCTTTTTCCAGGCTGGGGTCATGGCCTTTAACCACCAATTCCGGCCGATCATAGACTTCAATATCTGGAGCGACGCCCACTCCTTCCACTGCCCATTTTCCTTCAGTGTCGACAAAACCAAAAGTTGGTACATTCAGATAACCTCCATCGGCCAGACCAGGATTGCCAGATATACCGACCAATCCACCCCAAGTTCTGGTGCCAATAAGGAAGCCTAATTTTTTCTTGCGGAAATAATATGGAAAAGCGTCTCCGCCAGAAGAAGAGTAATGATTAATGAGCATTACTTTTGGTCCTTGATGAGCTACGCCAGGGGTAGGCATTAGCTTTAATCCTCTTCGGCTCCAGTAGTTGAGAATAGTTCTGGAAAGGAGTTCGACCATGACGTCAGGGATAAAGCCGCCACCGTTGTATCTGTCATCAATGATTAGAGCATCTTTGTCTTTATAAGCATACATGCCCTTGAATAATTCTCTGTTACCTTGAATAGAGGTATCGGGAACGTGAATGTAGCCAATTTGTCCTTCAGATAGTTTTTCTACCATCTTCCGTTTGGAATTAACCCAGTCCAGATAGAAAAGGTTAAGCTCACTTTTAATGGGTTTTATCCAGTATTCTCTGGCTCCCTCTGTTTTGGGTTGGCTGTTGACGACAATCGGAATTTTTTTGCCAGCTGTATTTTCCAGGAATTTATATGGATTGTCCTTACCGGTTACTTCATGACCATTGAGACTGATCAGGTAATCTCCTTCTTTAACTTCTATTCCCTGCTCGGTTAAAGGCGAGCGGGTATTTTCATTCCAGTTTTCGCCTTTGTATATTTTGCTGATAATATATCTTGAAGATTGGGGATCAACTTTAAATTCAGCTCCTAGCAGTCCGCCTTCTACTCTTTTTACTCTGGGAAAGTCTCCCCAATTAACATAACAGTGGCCGACATTTAGTTCTCCAATCAGCTCACCAAAGATGTAATCAAGGTCAGCTCGGTGGCTTAAATAGGGCACCAACTGGCTGTATTTTTCTTTCATCTTGAGCCAATCAACTCCATGCATGTTTTTGACATAAAACCAATCACGATAGATTCTCCAGGCATCGTTAAAGAGCTGGGGCCATTCTTTTTGAGGCTCGATTTTCATAACCATATCGGCCAGGTTCAACTCTCCAGCTCCTACTTTCTGGTTGGGTTTAAGATCAATGATTCCGAATTTTTTGCCTGCCTGGTAAAGGACTTTTTGGCCGTCAGCTGATAGAGCTCCCCCTGATATTCCCTTGATGATAAGAGAATCCTTTTTGTCACTTAAAATGAATTTATGGAGCTCATTATCTTTAACATAGAGAACAGCTCCCTTAACAGCTGCTAATTGACGGTAATTTCCTGGTTTAAGAGGAAAAGAGACGATTCTGTCATTGATGCCTGCCCACTCAATTTCAACTTTGGCTGTTTCTTTCTTTTGGGATTTAGGCGCTTTCGCTGTTTTTTCTTCTTTTTTTGAAGGTTGTTTCTCAGCAGCTGAGGCTGCCTTTATTTCCTCAACATCATTTTTTTCTTTAAAGAGTGGAGGAACTTTTTTGGTTAAGGCTACTGCATAGATATTAGCAGCCTTGGTATAGAGATAATCTCTTTCAAAGCTGGAAAAGGTAAGGTTGAAATTGCGATTGGAAATGAAAAAGATGTACTGCCCGTCCTTAGAAAAAACAGGGGAATAGTCATGGAAGACGTCGTTAGTTAATTGTTTAGACTGGCTTTCATCTAAGGAATAGACCCAGACTGCTTCCTGGCCGTTTTGACCGTCTTTGGTGTAGACAATCCAGCGGGAATCAGGAGACCAGTCGTAATCGGTAATATCGAAGCGTCGGGCTTTATCAACTATAGTTATTTTTTTAGTTTTTATATCTAAAAATTGTAGTAGTTGATTTTTATCAGAGAAGAGAAGTTTTGAGCTATTAGGTGACCACAAAGCTGGATAACGCCAAATACGGCTGTTTTTAGTGAGCTGAATAACTTTATTTTGGTGGGCTCTGTCCAGGAGGTAAATTTCATATTCTCCGCTTTTGTCTGAATAATAAGCGATATATTGGCCATCTGGCGACCAGGTAGGGTAGATTTCTCTTACTCCCTGGCTGTCGGTTAAATTATAAGTAATTCCTTCTTTGGCCGGGACAGTGAAAATGTCGCCTCTGGCTTCAAAAACAGCTCTTTTTCCGGTTGGCGAAATATCGTAGCTGGCGATGAATTCTTTGATATTTTTAAAATAGGGAAGGAGGTTCGGGTTATCAAAGTGAATGTTGACTTTAATCCTTTGGGTCTGTTCACTTTCAAGATCTAATTTATAAAAATAGCCGCCATTTTCATAGACTATGGCTCCATTACGACCCGAAGGCCAGAGAACATCATAATCAGTATGATGGGTGATTTGTTTAATTTCCCCATTAGTTAGATCGTAAGAATAAATATTAAGGACGAGATCTCTGTCGGAGACAAAATAGATTTTATTTTTATACCAGATTGGATGCTGGTCAGTCCCTTCGAATTTAGTCAGCCTTTTTGAAGTATCATTCTTGAGGTCGTAAATCCAGACATCTTGAGCTCGACCACCTTTATATCTTTTCCAGGTTCTGAATTCTCGGGAAATTGGAGTATAGACTATTTGGCTGCCGTCAGGTGAAAATCTGCCTCCTCCTGCCTCCGGAATTTGAAGAGGGATTTCCAGACCACCTTCTATGCTTACTAAAAAATATTTGCCCATTCGGCGGCCAAAAGGAGTTCGGTTTGCCCGAAAAAGAATTTTTTTACTATCAGGGGTCCAGTCAAGAACTATGTTATCGAATCCTCCCCGGGGAGGCATAATGCCTACATCATTGTAATAGGTGAGCTGGCGAGGTGAGCCACCGATAGACGGCATAACATAGACCTGGCGGGTGCCGGAGTATTCGCCTGAGAAGGCAATCCATTGCCCGTCAGGTGAGATTTTGGGGAAAATTTCCAGGCCTTGATGGGAAGTTAAGCGGTGGGCAGTGCCTCCCTTGGCCGGTACTGACCAGATATCGCCGGCAAAGACAAAAACAACCAAATCTTTATTAATATCAGGAAATCTAAGCAGGCGAGCATCATCAATGGCTAAGGATAAACTTACCAGGAATACACATAAAACGATGAGTATTAAAGATTTTTTCATTTTAACCTCCTTTTGTAGTTGGTATTATTATATACAAATTAGAAGGGGGTGAAAGCAAAAATTTTGTCTCATGGCAATAATGAGCATTTTTTATTTGCTAATTGAAGGGTATGAATTGGCTTACTGCCTCCCTTTCTCGGACGCACGAATGCGTCCTGCGGCCAAAGGAAATTCCCCCTTGGAATCCCCAACAGCTTTGTCTTCAAAGCCGTTGAACCCCTTCCGCTGTGGGTGAAGATAGGCCATGCCCCCATCCAGTTAAATTTACCTTGTTTTTTCATCACTAGTAATCATTATTGCGATTGTGCTGAACCAGATATTTAATTTAGTAATTTCTTTACACTTGGGTACATTTTTCATATTCTTTCATAAAGTGAGATTTCTGGTATCAGGTGCTTCGGGGTTTATCGGCGGTCATCTGGTGCGGAGGTTGTCGGAAGAAGGGCGGAAAATAAGAGCCTTTGTCAGGCCCACTAGCAATGTAGAAAAATTGAAATCCCTCAAAAATGTTGAAATTTTTTATGGGGATCTGACCGATTTTAGGTCTGTCCAACAGGCTGTGGAAGGCTGCCAGGTTGTTTATCATGTGGGAGGGTTGGTAAATGATTGGGGAGATTACCGAAAATTTTTTAAGGTAAATTATGGGGGAACAAAGAATATGCTTGAAGCTTCTGTTAAAGCCTCTATCCAAAAATTTATTTATACAAGTTCCATCGGTGTTTTGGATTTATCCGGCCAGGGAGTAATTAAAGAGAATCAGCCTTACGGCCGCTATTTGGGAGGGTACTGCCGTTCCAAAGCCGAAGCTGAGAAATTAGTAAGGAGATACAGCTCCCAGCTTCAGACAATAATTCTCAGACCAGCTGTGGTTTATGGACCTGAAGACAGCCAATGTACCCTGCGTTCCTTAAATTATGCCCAGAAAGGTTTTTTGTTTGTCATAGGAGGCGGCCAGAGTGTTTTCCCCCACCTTTATATTGATAATTTAGTAAATGCTCTTTTACTGGCGGCTAAAAGAGAGCTCGCCTCTGGAGAAGTTTTTAACCTGACTGATGGCCAGGAAACAACAGTCAGAGAGTTTTTTTCCTGTTTTAACCATATTGTGGGTAGAGATGATGTCTGGGTATCTTTACCTTATTCTTTGGCCTGGGTAGCAGCTCTTCTTATGGATACCTGTGTTCATTTAGCGGGCAGGCAGCCTCTTTTGTCCTGGACCGCTCTTGAATTTTTGACTTTAAAGTGCCGCTTTGATATTAGTAAGGCACGCCAAATCCTGGACTTTAAATTAGCTATTTCTCTAAGTCAAGGTATGGCCAAGGTCGAACGCTGGTGGAAATCGATATCTTACTTCCAGTAATAAATTTTGAAAAATTTGACATTTTTATAACTACAAGTTATAAAAAGATCATCCTCTGCAGGGGTAAATAATGTACAGGATAATAGGTACAAAAATTAGAAAGCTTCGGGAAGAGGTGGGCCTGACTCAGGTAGATCTGGCCAAAGCTGTTGGCCTCTCCAGCGAATTTATTTCTCTTCTTGAGTTAGGAAGAAGAGCTCCCAGTCTGGAAAGTTTGTCCAAGATAGCTGACTATTTTGAAAAAGATATCTCTTTCTTTCTGACTGAAAAAGAGGAGGTTTTTAAGTTGCTGCTCAAGCAGGAGGGCTTAGATAAAAAAAGTAAAAGATTGGTCAAAAAATTCCAGAAATATTGCCGCGATTACTTAGAACTTGAGGAGCTGAACGGACGCGGTTTAAATTTAGCTCCCGTCTACACCAATATAACGGCTCATAGGATGGCTGAACAGGAAAGGCGACGGCTGGGCCTGGGGGATGAGCCAATTCGAAATATATTTACTTTGGTTGAGCTTAATGGCCTCCGCTTGTGGAAAGCTCCTATTCCTGAAGGGTTGAATATTTCAGGGATTTATATTTTTATTGACCTTAAACAGGCTGCTTTTGCCTGGATAAACAGCAATTTGGCCCCTGGCCAACAAGCGTTGACAGCTGCTCATGAATACGGCCATTATATAAAAGATAGGGTAGACGGGCCAATCATAGATAATACAGATATTTTTATTCATGATTATTTGACTCTTTATCCTCCGCGGGAACAATTTGCTCAAAAATTTGCTATATCCTTTTTAATGCCTAAAGATAAAGTTAAAGAAATAATTGACAGAGATCTGGGAAAAACCAGGCTTGATCTGGAAGATGTTCTATATCTTAAACGCTATTTCGGTATAAGCGCATTGACCATGCTTCAGGCATTAAGGGATATGGAATATATTTCTCAGACCAGGTTTAAGGAATATCAGAAAGTTGATGCTGACAGTCGGGAAAAAGCTCTTTTTCAGCGGCTGGACCTCAAAGAGGGGAGAGGAAGAGGCCGGAAAATCTTTGTTTCGGAAAGATACATTAGCCTCGTCCTAGATGCCTTTAATAAGAAAAAAATAAATAAAGAAAGGTTGGACAAATTATTACATTTTTAGGACTTGACCATATTAGTTTTTAGTATAGTTTTAGGGGTCATTTCGTTTTATTTCGTTTTAGTCTTCGTTTTAGGGGTGGGGTTTTAGGGTTTTAGGGGTCAGACCGACTTAAGTTATTGATTTAACAACAGAAACTCGCCATAATATATC
>CAZEQD010000010.1:0-54571 GCA_964514305.1 uncultured Eubacteriales bacterium | reverse complement strand
ATTTAAGTAAATAGGAAATACCCAAATCATCATAGCTAAGAAGGTAGGCTTCAGGGGCGGGGGTGGCCAGTACTTCTGCCACATCTTGGGCGGCTTCAATAAGAGATTTAAAAACAGCTGTTGGCGGAGTTTCATAGCTGGCCTTAACCGAAATGGTTAAAGCCGATTTCTCCAGAGGCATGGAGAAATTGGTTATTTTCTCAGAGGCCACTAAATTATTAGGGAGGACAATAATATTTGAATAGCGATCGTGGACTCTGGTTTCTCTCCAGTTGGTATCAATTACTCTCCCCTCGTCAGAGCCCACTCGAATCCAATCTCCCTTGCGGAATGATTGTGTAAAATGAAGGGACATGCCAGCCAGTATATTACTCAACACTCCCTGGAAAGCCAATCCTAAAATCATGGTCAAAATAGCTGAGGTAGCTAAAAAAGGAGTTATATTAATATAGAGAACATCTTTAAGGATGATGAATATAATTAATAGATAAATAACTCCTAGAATAAGGCCATGTAAAACTTTAGGCAGAGGAAAAGAACGGCCGCGCCAGGCATAAATACTTTTCAATAAAGCATCAACAATACGGATCAAGAAAAAGACAACAAAAAAGAAAAAAGCAGCATCAATGTAGAGAAAAAATTTCTTACTAACTGGAAGGACAGTTCTCAACGACTCTATTTTAAAGAGGAAAGTGACCAGAAGGAGGACGGCCGGTAAGTACAGTCTTGAAAGAAAAATACCTGCTGGTTTCTCTTTAGAAATAAGTAATTTGGATATTAAAGAGCGGAAGACAAAATAGAAAAGACTAACCACAGCCAAAAAAATAAATAGAAATAATATATCGAGATAAGGAAAGACATTATTGCCAATAGCCTCATTCATGGCTTACTCCTTTTTTAACTTTAATCTATGTTATTACTAAAAAATAATTGATTGGCCTCCTCTGGCTCCAAAAGTGCGGGGAAATTTCTTCCTGGCCAGAGAAATAAAGGCATCAATGCTTTTATCAGAATGATCAGGATTAAAGTGAGAAAGATAAAGGTTTTGGACGCCGGCTGCTCGGGCTGTTTCAGTTGCGGCCAGCCAGGTACTATGCCCCCACCCTTTCCTTCCAGATTCATATTCCTTGGGAGTAAACATAGCATCATAAACTAAAACATTAGCCTGGCTGGCAAAAGAAACCAATCTCTTATCCACGCCTCTTGCCGGATGTTCAGTATCAGTGGCCAAAACAATGCTTTGCTCCTTGGCCTCAAGCCGATAGGCCACACTCCCCTGGGGGTGATGGAGAGGGCAGGTAGAGATGAGCACTTGACTGATTTTCAGGCCATCTTCAGGCATTCTCTTGAAAAATTTCCTGGAAGCTGTTTTTTCAAAATCAAGGGGGAAAAACCTCCCACTCATTATTTTTTTTAAGTAATTCTTGCTTACTTGAGGAGAAGAAGGGCTACAGACTGTTAGAACTGTATTAGCTGAATAAAGGGGAGCAAAGAAAGGCAGGCCCATTATATGATCAAGGTGAAAATGAGTCAGCAATAAATAAATGTGGAAAGGTTCCTCATCTATTTTCTTTATCAGCTTGTCTCCCAATTTTTTTATTCCTGTCCCAGCATCAACAACTATAATTTTTCTATCTGCAATAGAAAGTGAAGAACAGATAGTATGGCCACCATACTTTATCTTATTTTTTCCAGAAACAGGGACTGTTCCTCGCACTCCCCAAAAATCAATTTTCATTGTCTTTCTCCTATTTCTCTTTAAGCTGATAAACTCCGTTCCATCCCTCTGAAGGCTCCGATTCTTTAAACTGCTGACAGCGCTCAATATAAATTCTGGCTATAACATCATCCTCAAGGAATCTGAACAGGGATAAAGCTTTACTCCATTCCCTTTTCCGATAGGTTTTCACAGCTTCTTCAAAAGCTGCTATTTTGGATAGCACTTTGGCTTCAACTTTTTCCTTTTCAGCAATAATTTGGAAAATACGGACAGGCCTTTTTTTACCGACCACTTGAATAAGATCAACCTCTCTGCAGACAATATTGTCTTTTACTTTCTCTGCTGTTCCTTCTCCTATAAGAATAGGTAAATTATAGAATTTACAGGCCCCCTCCAGCCTCGAAGCCAAATTGACCGTATCTCCCATGGCTGTATAGTCAAACCGTCTTTGAGAACCCATGTTTCCGACTACAGCTTCGCCTGAATTGAGGCCAATGCGCATTGACAGACGGTGACCGAATCGTTTCTTAAAATCCGGCCCTAATTCCTCAAGACGCTGTTGACATTTCAAGGCTGCACGGCAGGCTCTTAGAGCATGGTCAGGCTGCTCAAGAGGGGCATTCCAAAAAGCTATAATTGCATCCCCCTCATATTTATCTAAAGTGCCTCCAAAAGAAAGAACGATACCTGTCATCTCTGACAAATATTCATTTAAAAGCTTTACTAATTCTTCCGGGGTTAGATTTTCGGCTATGGCTGTAAAACCGGCCACATCTGAAAAAAACGAAGTAATTTCTCTTTCTTCTCCTCCGAGTCGCAGCAGAGAGGGATTGGCCATAATCTTCTCAATGACCTGGGGATTAAGATAATGTCGGAAAACATTTTTTAGAAAACGACGCTGTCTTCCTTCAAAGCTATAATTCAAAAGAGAGGACCCCATAAAGCTGACAACAACCACAAACTCAGGGGCAATAAACACTAGCCAGTAGTTAAAAGAGAAAAACAGCCAAGCTCCAACCACAGGTAGAGCTAAACAGCCAATAAAAAAGAGAGAGGACTTCCAAACTCCCTGAAGATATGAGGTGCCAAAGGCGGTTAATAAAGAAAGAAAAATAATGAAGAATAATGTAAAAATCTCTGAAGGAAAATGAATGAAATCTTGTTGAAGAAGGTTGTCAAGGGCATTGGCCACAATTTCTACTCCAGGATTAACCGGACTGAAAGGTGATGGCCGTAAATCCAATAACCCTGGAGCACTACCACCGATAAGGATAATTTTATCCTTAAATTGCTGAGGAGAAACTTGAGGAATTTTACCTTCCACCAACTGAGCATAAGAATTAATAATAGAAGCAATGGAATAACTTCTATAAATCTCGCTGGGACCGTAATAATTTATGACCATTCTTCCTGATTTATCAAGAGGAACGGTTTCAGGCCTTAGCTCTTTCTTGACATAATTCGCCACAGCCAGAGGAAGGGAGGGGAGAACAAGGTGATTATAGCTACAAAAAAGAGGTAACCTTCGATAAATACCATCATCGTCAGGAGCAAAATTAACATTGCCCACACCTCTAACCGCTAGAAGAAGCTCTTTGATGGGTAGGGTCGAAGAACGAAAAGAAAAAATAGCTTCTTTAGGAATCTCTTCCTTTTTAAGGGAAAATCTCTTCAGGTATTGAACTGCTTGCCCTTGGCTTTGGCTATCTCTGGAGCTTAGAAAAACAGGCAGGAAGACATTTCTGGCGGTAGCTATTGCCCGGGCAAAATTCTCATCATCCTCCACTCCGTAACTTGAACTTTCACTGAAGATAAAATCAAAAACTAAAGCTTTAGCTCCAGCTTGCTGGCAATAGTCAATAACAGCCGAGTAAATCTGTCTTGGCCATGGCCAGGATAGCCCTTGTTCTTGCTGATAGACATTTAGACTTTCCTGATCGATTAAGAAAAGGACAATATTTTTACTGGCTTGAGAAGAACTGGCCCAAAGGCGTAATCTCAAATCCCAGGATTTCCATTCCAGGGGGCGAAAGAGGTGAAAATAATAGAAAAAAAGGCTCAAAAAAAAGGTTGCTCCTCCAACCAGCAACCCGCGGACCCATCTTTTCTTCATGATTCAGTCTTTAATTTCGGGCTTCACATTTATGGCCAATCCCATTATCTTGCCTAATTTTCTCATTCTTGCTTCACCCTTAGAAATGAATCATATGATCTTTATTGAACCTTTATCTTTTTCCCCTTTTTTATTTCAAACCTTTTATGGCCTTGGCAAAGCGTTGGTTTCTAACCAGCTCTTTATGAGGTATTTTGCCTAAACCTGCAATTTCTTTATTGACTCTGGCCAATCTATCCTGAGGAGAAGGATGCGTTTGGAACCAGCCCTTAAGTCCTGGCTTAGAGGCCTCAGCAGCCATTATCTTTAGAAAATCAGCCAGTCCATGGGGATCATAGCCGGTTCGTGTGGCAAACTTTACTCCAAGTTTATCAGCTTCATATTCGTATTTACGGTCATAACCCCTCTCTATTAACTTTTCAGCAATATCAGATAAAACTCCTTCAAAAATATCCGTCAATTTGGTTAGTTTTTCTGGAGAATATCTTTGAGCTACTTCCTGCCCAATTATTTTAAAAGCATCAATCAATCTTGATTTTTTAATCGATTTTAAGCCGTGCCTAGCGCTGACATGGCCAATTTCATGAGCTAAAATAGAAGCCAGCATCTCTTCATCTTTGCACCTTTTGAGCAATCCCTTACTGATAAAAACAAAACCCCCCGGTGCTGATAAAGCATTGACCTCTTCTGAGTCTAAGATAAGAAAATGATAACCTGCATAAATTTCTGGCCGATCGCTATAGATAGCCACTGCCTTCCCTACGTAATTTACATAAGAGGTAAGAGCTTTATGATTATAAACAGGATATCTGGATAAAATAAGAGCAGCTACAGTCCGTCCAATATAATATTCTTCCTCCTCCGTTATATCGGCAAAAGTCTTTCTTAAGGCTTTAGTGGTTTTAACCACGGCTCTTTTATCTTTTTCGCTTATTTTTCCTCCAGTGGGTAACATGTTTACACCCTTCTCAACAACCGCACAACTGCTTACAGCCAGAATTAAAGAGGTAACCAGAACTTTTAAACCTATCAATGAATTTTTTCTCATTGCCCACCTCCGAACTCAGCAAGTTTTCCTTCTTTAAGAAAGGCCTTTATTTGATCAGGTGTCAGCCTGAAACGCAGCATCCTTTCCACCCAAGCATAGCTGAGATTCTTATGCCTGGCTCGATACTTATCTTCAACCTGCTTGTTAAATCCTTTAGCAGCCAGAGCCACTTCTTCGGCCGAAGTTTTGGTTTTGACTGTTTTATTCAGAGCTAATAGAGTAAATTTTTTCTGTTGAACAGCGCTGGCATGAACCCAGCCGATTAGACCAGAGGAAGTTTTTACTTTCAGCCAGCTTCCTTGAGAACTAATTTTTTCCAGAGTTTGGCCAGCTTGAAGAGCAGCCATTGTCTGGGAGTAAAATAGGGGTTCTTTTCTCAGATAAGTTGTTTTTACCTTGACTATCAAAGTTTCTGCTAAAAGGAAACTGGTTATGCTTAAAATTATTAGAGCTATCCAAAAATAACGGCCTTTTTTCCTCATTTTTACCTCCTAGAATACATTAACCAAAAAAGTGAACTTTTTCCTAAACACTATGGTTTGCGATCTTAATAAGTTTTTCTTTAACCAGGCAATTTCTTTTAATAGGCTTATCATTTTTAATGGCAATATAAAGTGCCTTGTAAGAGCCGACTATAACACTCAATTTTTTAGCTCGGGTAAGAGCGGTATAAAATAAATTTCGCTGAAGCATAATAAAATGTTGGGGCAAAAGGGGCATAACCACAGCTTGAAACTCACTTCCTTGAGCTTTATGAACAGAAATTGCATAGGCTAAGGTAATTTCGTTCATCTCTTCTTTTTCATAAAAAATAACTCTACCATCAAAATCGACACCTACCCGATAAGAAGAGTTGTCCACATAAACAATAATTCCTATATCTCCATTAAAAATTTCCTTCTCATAATTATTCCTTATCTGCATCACTTTATCATGAACTTTGAGCTGACGTCCCCCGAGCTTCAACCCCTGCCCGTGAGGATTAAGCCTTGATTGGAGTTCTGAGTTTAAATTATCAACGCCTATTAAACCTCTATACATAGGGCTAATAACCTGAATCTGTGTAGAAAGAGGCGGCAGGTTGAGCTTTTTTGGAAGCCGGTAAGCACAAAGATTGACGATAGTTTTAAAAACCTTTTGCTCATCTTTCTGATGGATGAAATAAAAGTCGGAATTTTTATCGCCTCGAGGTGGATAGATTAAGGACTGACCCTGATTGACACGGTGCGCATTAAGAACAATCAAACTGTCTTTCTCCTGGCGAAAAATCTCATCGAGCTTTACCACCTCTACCTGCTTCGAATCTATGATATCCTTAAGCAGATTCCCCGGTCCTACTGAAGGCAGCTGATCCTTATCCCCAACTAAGATAAGCCGCATCCAGGGAGGAACGGACTGCAAAAGATAATACATAAGGGGAAGATCGACCATCGAAAATTCATCAATAACCAGAGCATCTCCAGTCAAAGGACGATTTTCATTCCGTCTGAAACTCCCGCCTTTAGGATTATACTCCAAGATGCGATGAATGGTCTTAGCCTCTTTTTGGGTAGCCTCGCTTAATCGTTTAGCAGCTCTACCAGTGGGGGCAGCCAGTAATACCTTCCTTCCCCATTTATGGAAAATGTCTACAATAGCTTTGACAATAGTTGTTTTGCCTGTTCCCGGGCCTCCTGTTATGACTAGGATTTTTTTAAGGAGACTTTCTCTAATAGCTAATTTTTGAAGATCTGAGAAAGTAATTGCTTGCTGTTCTTCGGCCGCTGTAATGGCTTTATCTACATCAAACGGAGGTTTTAAAAAGGGAAAAGAGGCTAGTTCATGAAGGCAACGGACTACCTCTTCTTGAGCTCTATAATAAAATGGCAGGTAAATTGCTTTTTGACTGTCTAAACCTTCAATGACAACAAGCTTATCCTTTTCTAATTCGGTTAGGCCTTCTTCTACCCTTTCTTCTTCAACTTCTAGCTGACGCTGGCTTTCCCTTTTTACATCCTGCCACAAAGAAAATACATGCCCCTGCTCAGTATCCTTTTCTAAAAGATAATAAATATAAGCTTTGACTCTTTCTAAAGAATCAGGACTTAATCCCAGTTTCAAAGCCATCTGATCAGCTGTTTTAAAGCCAATCCCCCAGATATCGCGGCAGACTTGATAGGGATTTGTTTTCAGAATGCGGAAAGAATCATCACCATATTGATGATAAATTTTGATAGCCAGGTTAGTCGAAATATTATGCTCCTGGAGAAAAATAATCAAGTCACTTATTTTTTGATGTTCCTGCCAAGATTTTTTTATATCCTTTAATTTATGAGAGCCAATTCCCTCTACTTCCTTTAATCGCTGCGGCTGTTTGGAGAGGATATCAATTGTTTTCAGCCCAAATTTTTTAATTATTCTTCGAGCCAAGACAGGTCCAATACCCTTAATTAGCCCTGAAGAAAGAAATTTCTCCACGCCTTTAATGGTAGAGGGGAGAATAGGAAGGAAGTTTTCTACCCGGAACTGTCTGCCAAATTTGGGATTCACCTCCCAGCGACCACTGATCCGAAGGACTTCTCCTGGTGAGAGAGGAGGAAAAGAACCAACTACAGTTACAGTCTGACCACTCTCAAGGCTAAATTTGCACACAGTATACCCGCTCTCAGGGCTGTAGTATATAATCTGGTCGATAGTTCCTTCAAAATGTTCCATGACTTACTTATAGTAAAGTTTAAACTGTAAATAGTAAAAAGTGAAAAGTAAAAAATTTAAGGCAAAAGGCAAAAAGCAAGAATAAAAATTGACATTTGTTTTATTTATAGCTGACACCTTACTTTTCATTCCCTACTCCTTACCTCTTCACCATTTAGCGGTCGGCTGAGGACAGCGGACCTTACATTTTTTTTACCTTAAACTTTAAATCTTCAACTGCTTACTTTTTACTCTTTACTCTTTACGATGATTCTAACCTCATCTCTTACTTTGGCTCCTAATTTCATGGCCGCAGATTCTTCTCTAGCGGCTATCTCTACAAGTCCCAAGCTTCCCCCTAAAAAAAGAAGGTTGCCTTTAGCCACAGATGAATAGCTTTGACCGTAATAGTTAATCTTCTTTTTTTTAAAGACTAAGCAAAAATCCCTCTTTGAATTTTTTTCTTTCATCCTTTCCAGCAGGTGAGAAGGAATATTGGTAATGAGATTACCAAATTTATCAACATATAGAATACTGCCTTTTATTTCACGGCTGCTTGCTCTTGGCTCTTTAAATTTGAATTCCTTATATTTTTCCAGCGGCGGTCCAAATTCAGAACAGGGCACACCTTGAGAAAGGTAAGCAGCTACAGGGGCCATCTTATCTCGAGCTTCAAAAGTGGTGCTATTTTCAGCCAGCCAAAACTTTTTATTACTGATTTCTCTAATCTTTTTTATATCATCTGTCCGCAGAATTAAGCTCAGCAATCCATTATCAGGAGCAATATAAAAATAATAACGGCTTTCAACTAGCATAATTTTGCGGAGGCTACCCACACCTGGATCAACCACAATCAAAAATATTGTTTTCTCTGGAAAAAATTTATAACAAGAATAGAGAACAAAACCAGCCGCTTGAACATCAAAGGAAGGAATATAATGGGTAATATCAACAATTTGAATAGTGGGATTTATTTTAAGAATTACTCCTTTCAATGAAGCTACAAAAAAATCTTCCTGGCCAAAATCTGTTATCAAAGCAATAATTGGAGCCTTCACTTTGCCTATCTTATTCGATTCTGACTATCCGGTCAACTTTAAGGTGGTCATTGCAACCCTATAAACATGCTAATAGGCATGCAGGGACCAGTCTCCGGCTGGTCCGTGGCATAATTTAACGGTCCGTTAAGCACAACAGACCCTACATTTTTTTACCTTAAACTTTAAACTTTAAACCTTCAACTACTTACTCCTCACTCTTTACTCCTTACTGATTACGGCCTTCCTGTTATTGACCCCCAGACAAAATAATGATAATTTTTTGACATGAAATTATTGAAAATTGCTGTTAATTCTCTTATTACGGGTCTTTTTTTTAGCAGTCTCCTTTCTCTTCTTATTTCAGATATAAACATTAATCTTGTCTTTAATCTCCGATTTTTTGGCAAGCTCACCTTATTTTTATTTATAACTTATGGTCTTCTAATCTCTCTTTTCGCTTTCCTCTTATTCTTTACTACTCAGTTTTTTTTAGGAAAAAAATTTAAAATAGCTATCTTTTCTCCATCTTTTCTTTGCCTCAGCTTCTCTTTTGCTACAGCCCTTTTTTTATTGATCTTCAGAGGTAATATAAAACATTTTTCTACTCTGTTTGATGATCATGTCCAAAAAATTTTTAATTTACAATCTCTCTTGTTCCTACTTGCATTTTTTTTAGGTCTTTTATCTTTCTATAGCTATTATCGTTATCGAAAAAAGATTATCTTCTTCTTGATCTATTTTCTGTTGATAGGAGGCGGCCTAAGTCTACTTTTCTTGCAAAGATTCAATTCTTCTGTGCCTTCTCTGCCTAAAAAAACAGCTTTTATAGAAGCCAAAAATGTTAACAGAAAAATAACCATTATTGGCCTCGAAGGTTTAACATTTGATTTCTTGATTCCTCTCACTAACGCCGCCAAGCTTCCCAATTTTGCCTGGTTTATGGATAACGGAAGCTGGGGTAAATTGGAAAGCTTCACACCTAATGAACCCCTAGTCCTTCTTACTTCTTTTAATACAGGTAAATATCCAGCCAAACATCATCGTGTTTCCCTCTACAAGTATCACCTCTTAGGTGTTTCTAAAGCTATAGAAATTACTCCACGCTTTATTTTCTTCCGCCAATGGAGCAAGACGGGTTTAATCAAGATCACCCCTCAAAATCCGCCTTTAACTACCGTTGACTTTTGGAAAATCCTCAAGGACAACAACATATCTTTTCTCAAGAAAGACTGGCCTTATGAGCCGACTCTTGCTAATCCTACCCCTAAAGCAGAAAAGATGTTTAATCTCTTCTTCCAAGAGCTTAAGTTTGCTCCTCCTCACCTGGTTACTATTGTCAAACAGGCTTTTTACCATGATTTTACTTATGAAGATGAAATCCATCAAGAGAGAAATAAATCACATCCTCAAATAATTTATTTCTTTTTAAACGGACTCAACATGGTTGAATCATTTTTTTACAAGTATAATTTTCCCGATTTATTTGGCAACATAGCCCAAGAAGACATTAATAAGTACAGTCCAATCATCGAAAAGTATTATCAATATTACGACCAAATTATTGGCAAATACCTGGCTTCCTTAAAAGAGGATGAAATTTTGATCATATATTCTCCTCACGGCATAGAAGCTTTACCCCTTTGGAAAAGGTTTGTAGAATGGCTGTTGGGGAAATCTCAAGTTTCAGCTTACCATGAACAAGCTCCAGAAGGGGTTATATTTTTCTACGGCCGCGAAATCAATAGAGGAAAAAACATCGAAGGCATGAAGTTAGTTGACGCAACCCCCACTCTTCTCAATTATCTTGGTCTGCCTGTAGGCAAGGATATGGATGGAATTGTTAATAACTCCATATTCGTTGATGAATTCAAAAGGGAAAATCCAGTCCTTTATATTTCCTCCTACCAAGAAATTTCCATAAAAAATCCCCAATAACCTGGTAGAGAGGATTTATTGGTAATCTTTGATTTTATTTAATTATATGAAAGAAGCGGTGCCATCTAGCTTTAATAATAAAATTAACGAATTTTTTCAATCTCTCTTTTAAACTTGTTTTCAAATAAGCATCTTTTTCTGCCTTATAGGAAAAATAAATAATCCAAGGTCGTCCCTTTATGTAATTTAAAGGCAGAAAACCCCAATAACGGCTGTCATAACTATTATCCCTGTTATCTCCCATGACAAAACAATAGTCCTTAGGAACTATAACAGGCCCATAGTTATCTCTTATAGCTTCATCATAATGATAATAGCCATTCTTGGTGTAAATCTGGCTATCACTGTGTACTTTATATTCCTCCACTATAGGTTGATCATTGATATAAACCTGTTTATTTTTTATTTCAACCTTTTCCCCTTCAAGGGCAATGACCCGTTTAACAAAATCTTTAGAAAGATCTTCAGGATATTTAAAAACCACAATGTCATGTCTTTCTAGTTTTTTGCGGGGAATAATCTTCTTTTCCCAAGAATAATAAGGCTGGGAATAAGCTAGTTTATCCACTAAAAGAAAATCACCAATAAGCAGAGTTGGTTCCATTGATCCGGTAGGAATTTGAAAGGCTTGAACAACGAAGGTCATCACAAAAAAAACAAAAACTGCTGTTTCAGCAATCAGTTCAAAATATTCCCGGAAAGTGCTTCTTTCCTTCTTTTTCTTTCCTTTTTTCTTTTCTTTTTCCATTTCAGACCAACGTTGATAGACTTAATATACTCAAAAAAACAAAATTCATCAATATCGTTGTCTTAATTGCAAGCAGAAATCCAGGCCAACCACTAAGGTTATTGGCCGCAGTTTTAAAAGCAAGAAAATGCATCTGAAAGACTATTATATTTTCTCCGCTCAAATAATCAAGCTCTATTACAGTGAAAAGTAAACTTCCCCCCTTCCCACCTTAAACCTTAAACCTTTAACTGCTTATTGCTCACTCTTTACTCTTTACGTTTTTCGGTCCTATTGTTAATATAGATTTATAAAATGAATTTTGTTCTCTTTGGCTACCCAAAGTCAGGAAAAACCACTCTTTTCAATCTTCTCACTCAAGCAAAAATTGAAATTAAAGATTATAATAGTCGTAAAAAAGAACCCAATCTTAGAACTTGCCTGGTGCCCGATGATCGCTTAGACAAATTGGATGCTCTCTACCCTGAAAAACAAAAAAAGCCAGCCACGGTAGACTTTGTAGACCTGGCTGGAATTTCCTATGGTCAGATGAAAAATAGTTCCTACCTTGACTATCTTAGAAAGACTGATGGTTTAATCCATGTGGTCAGAGGCTTTTATAACCCTCAAATCCCCCACCCAAAGGGAAAAGTAAGCCCTCCTGAAGATATAACAACTATGGAAGAGGAACTTATCTTAGCTGATTTAATTTCTGTAGAAAACAGATTGGAAAAATTAGAAAAAGAAATAAAAAGGTCCAAGCAGGCTGAACTGGAGAGAGAAAAAATAATATTGGAAACTTTAAGTTCTCATCTAGAACAAAGAAGGCCTATTCGGGAAATTGAGCTTTCAGCTTCTGAAGAAAAAATAATAAAAAATTTTTCTTTCCTGACTCAAAAACCACTCCTTCATATGATTAATATTGATGAAAAAGATATCCCTCACCTAGAAAATCCCTGGCAGATTTTCCCTCTCCTTCAAAAAGATAAGCCTGTTTTAGCCTTTTGTGGAAAAATAGAGTTAGAAATAATGGAACTTGAAGAAGCAGAAAAAAATATTTTTCTTAAAGAATACGGCTTAAAAGAAGCAAGTGTTAACAGATTTCTAAGAACATCTTATAAACTTCTGGGTGTTATCACTTTTTATACAATTGGAAAAGAAGAGGTTAAAGCCTGGACAATAAAGAAAAATAGTACAGCCGTCCAAGCAGCAGGCCTTATTCACACGGATATAGCTAAAGGTTTTATCAGAGCTGAAGTTATTTCTGTAGATAAACTCCTTGATTTTGCTTCATTCCAGACAGCCAAAGAAAAAGCTGCTCTTCGGCTTGAAGGAAAAGACTATTTAGTTCAAGATGGCGATGTTATTTATTTCCGCTTCTCGCCTTAGGATTGGTTATGAATAATAATTTTGAAATCAAGGCTAGAGACAGCCACTCTTCAGCCCGGAGGGGGATTATCCATACTGCTCATGGTCCAGTAATGACGCCAGCTTTCCTGCCTGTAGCTAGTCAGGGAACAGTTAAAGCTCTATCTCACAACTTACTCTTAGATCTTGGGGCTCAAATTATTTTGGTTAATTCTTATCATATCTATCTTCGGCCCGGCCTGGATATAATCAATAAGCTGGGTGGCCTCCATAATTTTATTTCCTGGAAGAAAGCCATTCTGACTGATAGCGGTGGTTTCCAGATCTACAGCCTCTCTCCCCTAGTTAAAGTTAAAACAGAGGGGGTGGAATTTACTTCTCATCTTGACGGCACAAAAATTTTTCTGACTCCTGAAGATGTTATTGAAACTCAAAGAATATTAGGTTCAGATATTATTATGCCCTTAGATTATTTCCTACCCTTCCCCGCCCCTGAGGAAAAAATCAAAGATGCTGTTGAGCTTACTTCCCATTGGGCTAAGCGCAGCCACAAGTATTTCCTTGACCATAATTCTCACCAACAATTATGGGGAATTTGTCAAGGTGGAATTTTCTGGAATCAGCGGCAAAAAAGCCTTGAAGATTTGATGAATCTTGACTTTGAAGGCTACGCCCTGGGCGGACTTGGAGTTGGCGAACCTAAATCTAAATTTTTAGAAATTGTCGAAAAAGCTTGTTCTTTACTTCCCTTCCAAAAGCCACGTTATTTAATGGGCATAGGATATCTTTCTGATATTATAGAAGCAATCAAACGAGGTGTTGACATTTTTGATTGTGTCCTTCCCACCCGAAATGCCAGAAATGGAACTCTTTTTACTAATAAAGGGAAAATTGTCATCAAAAACAAAAAATATGAACAAGACCAAAGGCCTTTGGACGAAAATTGTACATGCTATACCTGTCGAAATTTCTCCCGTGCTTATCTTCATCATCTTTTCGAAAGACAAGAAATCAGTTCAGCCATTTTAAACACTATCCACAACCTCCATTTTTATCTTGACTTATTCCGAAAAATTAGGCAAGCTATTCAATCCAATTCAAACCTGGATTTAGTTATAAAAAAAATAGAAAATAAAGAAGAGGCATAAAATGTTACTTACTGGCTTTTTTTCCTTCCTTCAGCAGGGACAAGGAGCTCAGCGTGGTGGTGGAAGTCTAATCTCAGTTCTTATTCCTTTTATTCTTGTTTTCTTTATCTTCTATCTTCTGATAATAATGCCCTCGCGCAAAAAGCAAAAAAAACACCAGCAAATGGTTGAACAGCTTAAGCCTGGCGATAAAATAATCACTTCTGGAGGCATTTACGGTACCGTAATGGGAGTTCAAAAAGATCGTATTGAATTAAAAATTGCTTCCAATGTTAAAGTCGACATCACCAAAAGTGCAGTGGCTGCTATTCTTTCTTTAAAAAGAGCTGAAAAAGAAAAATAATTTGTTAAGACTGCTAACTGTATTGTCGTTTAAAATAATAAAACTGAGATGAAAAAAGGTTTACGCTGGAAATTAATCTTAACTCTGGCCGTAGTGGCCCTAGCCGTTTTTATTTCTTATCCCCCTAAAGATAAAATTAAGCTTGGCCTTGATTTAAAAGGAGGAATTCATCTTGTTCTTCAAGTAGTAACAGATGATGCTATCAACATTGAAACAGACCAACAGATAATGAGGCTCAAGGAACAACTAAAAAAGAAAGACATTAAGTATGAAACTATAGTCAAAGGAAAAATAGGCCAATTTTCTATTCAAGGTATAAATCCTGACCAAGAAGGGGTGATAAGAAATATTCTTGATGAGTACTTCAAGGAATGGAATTATTCTGTAATTGGGAAAAAAGTTTCTTTCTCCATAAAAGCAAATGTAGCTCAGTATCTTAGGGACCAAGCAGTCCGTCAAGCTTTAACCACCATTGACAACCGGGTCAATGAATTGGGCCTGGCTGAACCTATCATCCAAAGGCAGGGATTAGCTGGAAATAGAATTATCGTTGAGTTGCCGGGAGTCGAAAATCCTGACAGGGTTAAAAAAATCATAAAGGAAACCGCCCTTCTGGAATGGAAATTGGTCAAAGGCGGGCCGGCCCCTGATAAAGAAACACTCCTTAAAGATTATGGGGATAAAGTTCCTGAGGACATGGAAATTTTAAAAGGCGATCCCAAAAGGACAGAAGGAGGTTACTATCTTCTCAGTAAAGTAGCCGTGGTCACCGGTAAAGATTTAAGGAACGCCCGCCGTTCTGTAGATGAATGGAATAACCCGGCGGTAGCTTTCTATTTTAATTCAGACGGAGCCAGAAGGTTTTATAAAGCTACCTCTGAGAATATAGGTAAACCCTTGGCCATAGTTTTAGATGGCAAAGTAGAAGAAGTAGCCACCATTCAAGATAGAATATCTGACAGTGGCATCCTCCATGGCCGTTTCACCGTTGAAGAAGCAGAGGATATTGCCCTTGTCCTTCGTTCAGGTGCCCTGCCTGCTTCAATTAAATATTTAGAAGAGAGAACGATTGGTCCTTCCTTGGGAGCTGATTCCATCCGCCAAGGTTTAATAGCGGCCGTCACTGCTCTTATTCTGGTCATGATATTCATGGTTTTTTATTATCGCCTGGCAGGTTTTAACGCTGTCACTGCCCTTATTCTAAATATTATTATTTTAATGGGGGCCCTGGCCTATTTTAAAGCAACCCTTACCCTCCCTGGAATTGCAGGAATTATTCTGACTATAGGCATGGCTGTTGATGCTAATGTCTTAATCTTTGAAAGAATAAGAGAAGAATTAGCCTCAGGTAAAACCATACCTAGTTCCATATCTGCAGGTTTTTCTCGGGCTTTTCGAACTATTCTCGATGCTAACCTAACGACAATAATTGCCGCTATATTTCTCTTTCAATTTGGGACAGGACCTATCAAAGGATTCGCTGTGACTTTAATTATTGGTATTACAGCCAGTATGTTCACCGCAGTCTTTGTTTCTCATTTAATTTTTGATCTATCTCTTTCAAAAAGAAAAAAAATAGAAAAGTTAAGTATTTAAAATGCAGGTATTCAAAAAACCGAATTTCAAATTTATGAAGCTTAAGATGTTTGCTTTTGCTTTCTCTGGCTTAATCATCCTAGGCGGAATACTTAATATAACTATGGGTAAAGGTCTTAATTACGGCATAGATTTCGCTGGAGGAACTCTAATCAGATTAAAATTTAAGGACCAAGTCTCAATTTCTCAAATTAGACAGAAATTAAAAGAGGAAGGCTTAGGGAATAGCCGGATCCAAGAAGTAGGCAAGACTGAAAAAGAATATATGATCAGAACTTTAGGTATTGCTGGCCCAGAAGGAAAAAAGCAAGATCTAGAAGCTCATGAAATAATGGGGAATAAAGTAATTCAGGCTCTCCGCCCTGCCCAGGAAAAAACAGCTCTTGATCAAGGTAAAAAAGATTTAAACAGTATTGATGAGCAAGAGTTGACTCTTATCCTCCAATCTTCTTTTCCAGATGAAGCTCAAGATTTTGCTCATAAAATCATTTCCTACCGCATATCAGAGGGAATAATTTCAGATTATGATCAGCTTTCCCAAAAAGTTGGCTTAAGCCCGGAGGTAACAAAATTCCTCAAAGAAAAAACATTTTTAGGTGAGCTTACTATTTTGAGCAAAGAAACTGTAGGACCTCAAGTAGGTCATGATTTAAGACGGAAAGCAACTCAAGCTACCATCTGGGCTTTGATTGGCATGCTTATTTATATAGGCCTTCGTTTTAAATTTGCCTATGGGGTCTCAGCCATTTTAACCCTGGCTCATGATGTCTTAGTTACAGTTGGCATCTTTTCTTTAACTAATAGGGAAATAAATCTTCCTGTTATCGCGGCCATTTTAACTATTGTCGGATATTCCCTTAATGATACTATTGTTATTTTCGATAGAGTAAGAGACAATTTAAAGATTCTCAGAAAGCATCATTTTCAGGATATTCTGGATACAAGCATTAATCAGACTATTAGTCGGACCGTTATCACATCTGGTACGACCTTTTTAACTGTTTTCGCTCTTTTTCTATTTGGAGGGGAAGTTATCAACGATTTTGCCTTTACTATGATAGTCGGTGTCATTGTTGGGACTTACTCCTCAATCTATCAGTCCTGCCCTCTGCTCTATTTCTGGAATAAAATATTTAAGCCTAAAAAGGGTATGAGAAAATGATATTTTTTCGCTTGCCAAAAATTTTTTTTTCGATTATACTTTCAACTGAAAGACAATTTTAGTGAGGTAAAAAGATGGCTGAAAAAAATAAGCCTGAAACAAAAGAAAAAATTCCTCACCTCTTCAAGGATTCATTCTTTATCGCTGAAAAGGGAGCAGGAAGAAAATCTATAGCTTTATTCATATCTCTAATTTTTTATACGGTTGTAATCGCAGCTATGATTGTCCTTCCTCTACTTAGTACCCATAACTTACCTACAGTTGAAGTTTACAGTGCTTTTCTGGCTCCTCCTCCACCGCCTCCTCCACCACCTCCTCCTCCAGCCAAAAAAAAGAGAAAATCAAAAGTAAAAACTCGCATCAAACCCGTCAGAACCCAAACCAATATCGAACCAGGTAAACTGGTAGCCCCTGTGGAAATCCCTGACCAAATAGCCGAAGAAGAACTCTCCGATATCGGTATTGAAGGCGGAGTCGAAGGCGGAGTCGAAGGCGGAGTGGTCGGTGGCGTCCTGGGCGGAGTCGTCGGTGGCGTCCTGGGCGGAGTCGTCGGTGAAGTTGAAGCCCCTGTCAGAGCTGTCGGGGAAATAAAACCCCCCAAGCTTATCAAAAAAGTCGACCCTACCTATCCTGAAATCGCCCGCCAAGCCAGAGTAGAGGGTGTGGTTATCATCGAAGCTACCACCGATATCTACGGCCGTGTTCAGAGTGTCAAAGTCCTGAGATCTATCCCTCTCCTCGATCAAGCAGCTATTGATGCTGTCCGCCAGTGGGTCTATGAACCAATGATTATCAACGGACGTCCTAGAGGGGTGATCTTTACTGTAACTGTAAGATTTAAACTAAAATAAAAAAGCTTATAATGGCTTTCTAATTTAAAAGGAGGTACTAAAAATGCAATTTGGTCTGATTGAAATGTGGCAGGCAATGGGAGCTGTAGCTAAAGCAGTGGCGATTCTTTTGATTGCTCTTTCTATTATCTCCCTTTATCTATTCTTTGAAAGGCAATTTGTTTTCTTCAGAGCCAGAAAAAAATCAAAACAGGTTGCTCCAAAGCTGGCTGAACTTCTGAAAAATGGTCAAATCAAGGAAGCCTTAAATCTTTCTTCCAAAAAAGACTACAAAGGAAGTCACTTGGCCCGCGTTACTGCTGCTGGTATCCACGAATATTTTGAAGGAAAAGAAGCCAATCTTTCTGTAGAAGAACAGATTGAAACAGCTCAGAGAGGCTGCGAGAGAGCAGCAACAATGTTCACTCAGGAACTAAAAAGAGGACTTAACATTCTGGCAACAATTGCTACCTCTGCTCCATTTATTGGCTTATTCGGAACAATAGCCGGAATCATCAATGCTTTCCGGGGCATGGCTCTTACGGGTTCAGGGGGAATCGGGGCTGTAGCCCAAGGAATTGCTGAAGCCCTGATTACTACAGCTTTTGGAATTGGTGTGGCTGTCATTGCTCTGTGGTGTTTCAATTTCTTAACCACCAGAATTGATACTTATGGGGCAGAGATGTCCAATACTACTTCTCAAATTGTCGACTTTTTTATGAGAAAATCTGAAGAAAAAGCTTAGAAACTTAGTCTATTAAAAATAACATGATTATTTAAAGAGGTTAAAATGGCAATTTCAACAGGTCAAGAGGGAGAAGTCAGATCCGAACCTAATGTTGTCCCTCTTTGTGATGTTCTCCTTGTTTTGCTGATCATTTTTATGGTTGTTACTCCTTTAGTCCATAAAGGAGTAGATGTTAGACTGCCTGATGCCCTCAATACTATAAACATGCCTGAAAATCCCGAAGTAGTCCTTGCCATTAAAAAAGATGGCACCATGTATGTTAATCAAGATCAAGCCACAGAAGAAACTTTAGAGACTCTGTTAGAAGATGCTTTTATGACAGCCACTGAAAAAAAGCTATATTTAAGAGCTGATCAAGATTTAGAATACGGAAAGATTGTTGATATTATAGACATCCTCAAAAATGCTGGCGTAGAAATAGTTGGTATTATAACCGAGAAGAAAGCAGAAAAAATAGATTAGCCTCTGACTTCATTACTTTATAATGCTTAAAAAGCAATCATCTTTCATTTAACTAATTTCTTGTCGGCCAAAGGGCAAGAAAGGAATTGTTCTATTTCTTTTTTGCCCTTTGGCTCCCACCCTAAAACTGATCTCCAGATATCTTTACTTTCCATACAAAAATAAAGTGGAATTTTGGAGCCTCCATGTTTAACTATGGACTTTACTATATGGCTATAAAGTTTGAGACGGAGAGACTTCAAATACCTGTATTTCCCATCAAGGCCTTTTATAAACTCATCAAAAAATATTTTTGCCTTAGGAAATCTTTTTGTTATGATAGCCTTAAGATCAGGAGGAAATCTTAAGCTGCCCAGACTTATCCAAGCAATTTTGGCAGGATTTATTTGTCGAAATAACATCTTTACTACCTCTGCATAACCTTTTTCCCAGCCCTGATAATGAATTAGGGGATCAAAATGAAATCCAACCCAAAAGCCTCTCTCGGAAACATCCTTAGCGGCCAATATTCTTTCGGCTATAGAGGGAGCTCCTTTTTCCTGTTCTTGAGCCATAATTGAGGAGTTTAAAGACCATGATACAACAACATTTTCGGGTGGTTTTAATTTTCGGAGATGGCTGATATTAACTGTTTTTGTTTTTAATTCAAACCAAACATGGGGCTTTTGCCTGAAATAAGAAATTAAATCCTGAGATAATTCCGTGATATTATCTAAAGCCAAAGAATCTCCCAATTCACCTGTTCCAATTCGAAAATAACTTCCTTTTCTTTTGGCTATAAAAACATCAAGCTCTCTCCACAAGTCCTCAAGATTAACATGAATGGTAATTAGAGGATTAGACAAATAGCTCTGGAGAATACAATAACTACAATCCAAAGGGCAGTTAAGTTCCAGGTTGATAATAAAATAATTACAACCTAAATAGTAAGGAGTACAAGGACAAGGTTTTACAAATTCTCCTTTTTGTTGAGCTAATAAAATGAATTTTTTTCCTTGGCTTACTGGATCCTCTGAACATTTAAAATCCTCAATTAACGACTGATGATTATTTATAATTTCGTGAGGAATCTGTTTTAATTTGGAGATGATTTTGTGAGTTAAAGGGAATCTTAGGCTTTCTTGAGTAATATAGATCTTATGAGGAATGTAGTTGCTTTTAATCATTCTCATTTAAATTCAAGTTAAATATCTCTGAAAACTTCTCTTGATTAACGACCTTTTGTAATTTTAAAAGGTTATTCTTAAATTCCTGTTTATTTTTAAATTTAAAATTAACCTTCAATTCATCGCTTTCAAAGTAAGGAGTATGATCTATTTCTACTTGCTTGGGCCAGGATATCTTTTTCAACCAGGAATTAAAGGCTAGCTGCAGGGAATGAAGCTTTGGATACCTTTTTTTTCTTAAGAAGAGGCGCAATTTATTGGCTTTTTGCAAAGGTGATAAGTTCTTAGAATTAGCAATCTCTTTTATTTCTTTTGAATTTAATAGATGCTTAGCAGTCAATCCATCTCTTACCGATATTTCATGAAGATACTCCAGAATCTCTTTTTGTTTATTATGGCCGACAACCCGAAGCCAAGGAATAAGTAGTTTCCTTTCCCATGAATCAAAATTCGCACTCAATTCTAAACAGTGAAAGGACATGTTTTTCTCATGAATAAACACTTTAAACTCCGGTTCGAAGTCAGAAAATTTAAGATAAATCTTAAAGTAATAATTAGCCGCGGGAAGTCCCAGAAGGGGAAGATAAAATCTTATAATCTTTCTTTCCTCTTCTCCAAATCCTTTTAGTTTCTTTATAATCTCTGCTTTTTCTAAAAGGCTAAACTCCCTAGTTGTCAGATTCTCATAAAAGGCCATCAAGAATAATCTAAGTGGATTGGAACCTGTTACTATCCAACAAGGAAGAGCGCTTAAACCTAATTGACGGCAGGCAAGAACTCTTTTCCAACCTGTAACCAGCACAAATTGTTTATCCAAGACACTTACCAGGGGAGGCTGAATCAAACCTATCTCTTTAATAGATAGAGAAAGCTTTTCTAAGGAGAAATAATAAGAAATTCTAAACCGCTCATCTTGAAAATTTATATCTTTTAAGGGCAATATTTTTATCTTCATATTTATTATTTTAAGTTAACCTATCCATTTAGTCCAGCAAGCTTAAGCTAAAGGAAGCATTCTTATTGGGTCAAGTCGATTGCCATCCAGCCGAAGCCCAAATTAATTTAAATCCGTCAGGAAATACTTAGTTAAGTTTATAAGGACTAATTTAAGTTTATAAAATAAAGAATCTTTATTTTTAACCTCTATTCTGGTATCTTTGACCTCCCAGATTAAAATGAAAAGAGCTGATGACGATCTTCTTTTAAAACCCAAGCGCTTAAGATACTTTAAAAGAAAAAAAGCTATTTTTATTCCTTGTGATTCCCGGCGAAAAACTATTTTTAATTATCTTAAAAAAATCAATAAGAAAGAAATAAATCTTGGCTTTGGTCGACTTTTTTTTCTCAAGGACAAGATTGTAGCTTTTCAAGCTGTAGGTGCTTCAGCTGCCATCCTGTTGCTAGAACCACTCCTTGCCTCTGGAACTACAAAAATAATAGTCCTTGGTTTTTGCGGATCTCTTAATCCAGCTTATAAGTCCTTAGGAGCAGTTATTATTAATAAAGCCCTATCAGAAGAAGGCACTTCCTCTCATTACTTTCCTAGCCGGCGCTTTTTCCACTCTTCTCCCTTTTTAATCAGAGAAATTGAACAAAACCTAATCAAAAAAAATTTGCCTTTCAAGCTAGGAACCATTGTCTCCACTGATGCTCCTTACAGAGAAACAAAATCTTGGTTGGCTGCTAAACAAAAAAATAAAATTGATTTAGTAGATATGGAAACCTCTGCTGTCTTAGCTTTATCTGAATTTTATGGTGTCCAAGCAGCAGCTTTGATGATTATAAGCGATGAACTATTTTCCAAGAAATGGAAACATAAATTCACCTCTTTGAGGTTAGATAAAAAAATAAAAGAATATTTTATACCTTTTATTCAATCAGAAAATTAGGGGAAGAGGCGTTGGTCATGAAGCCCAAAATCTTAATTACCCATCAATTATTATCCGAGGCCTTAGAATATTTAAAAAAATACACAGATTACGAAATTGCAGCTTTTCACCGCCAGCTAAGCAAACAAGAAATTATAGAAAAAATTAAGAACAAACAAGGACTTCTACCCCTTCTGGTGGATCCCATCGATAGAGAGGTTATGGATGCTGCCCCATCCCTGAAGATAATTGCTAACTGTGCCGTTGGCTATAACAACATCGATGTAGACTATGCTCGCCAAAAAGGAATTTTAGTTACCAACACTCCTGGAGTCTTAACAGAAACCACGGCAGATCTCACTTGGGCCCTTATCCTGGCTGTAGCCCGGAGAATTCCCCAAGCTGACAGGTTCGTCAGAGAAAAGAAATTTAAAGGGTGGGAGATTGATCTTTTTCTGGGTAAAGAAATTAGTGGTAAGCAACTGGGTATTATAGGCATGGGTAGAATCGGCCGGGCTGTGGCTTTAAGAGCTCAGGCCTTTAAAATGAAAACTTTCTATTTTGATCCTCGACGCTTACCGCCTTCAGAAGAATCATATTATAAAGCCTCCTTCCTTAAACTAAATGAACTTCTAGCCACCTCAGACATCATAACCATCCATACCCCTCTTACACCTCAAACTCAGCACTTAATATCTCAGGAAGAAATAAACCTGATGAAAAAAGAAGCTATTCTGATTAACGCGGCCAGAGGACCGATCGTGGATGAAGAGGCTCTGGCAGATTCTCTCCAAAAAAAAAGAATCTGGGGTGCAGGCCTGGATGTTTACGAAAGAGAACCAATCATTCAGGAAAAACTTCTTAATTTAGATAATGTTGTCCTTCTGCCTCATATAGGAAGTGCCACCTATGAAACTCGCCTCAAAATGGCTACCATCGCCGCCCGCAATTTAGTCCAAGCTTTACAAGGAAAAAGGCCGGATAATTTAGTCTGGTAGGGCGTATTAAAAAGCAAATTGGCTTTGTGTTTTTATTTTAACTTAAATTCTTATCGTTTAACGCTCGGCTTATGAGAGTAATCTTCTATTCTTATTACTTTCTTCTTTAAACTTTCAGCCATAAACTTTTTACTCCCTGCTTTAACCTTATGTACAGGTTAGGAGGTTTTATTTATTAGCAGCCTACTGGGGAGCATTAGGCCTTTCACCGTATAGTCTTACATTTTACTTTTCACTTTTTACTATTTACAGTTCACTGTTCACGCTTTCTGCTTAACATCCCTCGCCAGCGGCTCATTCATGCTACCTGATCTATACCCTTCAAGATCAAGATTTACATAAATATACCCTAATTTTTTGAATGTCTTGATAATTTTATTTCTTATGGCTGGCTTTATAATTTTGGAAAATTCATCTGGTCTAATTTCAATCCGAGCCATCTGTTGGTAATGTCTAACCCTAAATTGAGTAAACCCAAGATTTCTAAGATACTCCTCTGCCCTATCCACCTGTTTCAGGCTTTTGGATTCAATTTTTGAATAATAAGGAAAGCGGGAAGAAAGGCAGGAAAAAGCTGGTTTGTTCCAAGTAGATAAACCCAATCTTTTAGAGAGTACCCTTATCTCTTCTTTTTTAAGCCCAACCTCTTTTAATGGTGACCTCACTTCAAGCTCAGCCGCCGCTTGCAATCCCGGCCGAAAATCTTGACTATCCTCGGAGTTGGATCCATCCAAAACATAAGGGATGCTCTCATCTTCGGCAATCTTTTTCAGTCGAGAAAAGAGTTCTTTTTTACAGTAGTAACATCTCTGAGGAGTATTCTCGGCAAAATTTGGATTGTCAAGCTCATTTGTTTCAATTACGAGGCAACGGACACCCATCTCCTGAGCCAAATTCAATGCTTCTCCTTTTTCCCTCTGGGGGTAAATATCTGAGCTGCCAATAACAGCCAAAACATCATCCTGAAGAATCTCATGGGCAACTCTCAACAGAAAAGTACTGTCTACACCTCCGGAAAAAGCTATCAACACTTTTTCCATCCTCTGGAGAAGAGCTTTTAATTTTTCATACTTAGCCAGAGTGGAGTTAGATATCTCTTTAGTTGTCTTCTTAGTCATTAGACTTTTCACACTTTTCTTTCACATACTTATTGACTTCATCAACAAATTCATCAACTATTCCTTCTGGCTGCAGTCGCCGATAAAGTTTTCCCTCTTTAAAAATAACGCCTGATCTTCCAGTGAAAACCAAACCAATATCAGCCTCCCTTGCCTCGCCTGGACCATTAACTATACATCCCATGAGGGCTATTTTAATATTTTCCTTCAGATAAGAAAGTCGTTTCTCAATTTCAGAAGAGATATGGAGAAAATCAACTTCAGTTCGACCGCAGACAGGACAACTTATAAAATTTGGCCCCCAACTTCTAAGTCCTAAACTTGCCAGAATAAGATAGCCAATTCGGACTTCTTCTTCAGGAGGAGCTGTGAGAGAAATTCTAATTGTATCAGCCAGACCTTGACTTAAAAGAAAAGCTAAACCAACTGAAGATTTGACTGTACCGCTGATAAAGCCTCCGGCCTCGGTTAAACCAGCGTGGAAGGGATAATCTACTTTCTCAGCCAAGAGTTGATATGCCTTTAAAGTTCGAAAAATATCGGAAGCTTTAAGCGATATTTTTATTAAACGAAAATCTAAATCTTCGAGAAGATGGACATGCCTTAAAGCGCTTTCGACCATTGCTTCTGAAGTTACTTCCCCATATTTACGGAGTAAATCCTTTTCCAGAGAACCGGCATTGACTCCAATCCTGATAGGAGCAGCTCTTTCTTTGGCAGCCCTAACCACCTCTTTCACCTTAATTTTGGAGCCTATATTACCGGGATTAAGACGCAGACCATCCACCCCTTTTTCCAGGGCCCCAAGGGCTAATCGATGATCGAAATGAATATCGGCGATAAGCGGTAGATTGCTTTTCTTCTTGATCTCGCCTAAAGCCTCGACCGCTTCTTGATCAGGAACAGCCAAGCGAACAATCTCACAACCGACTCTTTCCAAGTTTTTTATTTGAGCCAAGGTAGATTTTCTATCTCTGGTATCGGTTTTAGTCATAGATTGAACAACAATAGGAGCTTGGCCGCCAATAGCTACTCCCCCAATTTTAATCTGCTTTGTTTTCCGCCTAATAAAAGGCATCTGCAAACCAGCCGATTTAAGGTAGTGGCTAACCACAGAATTTTTATTCTTCATATCAGTCCATTTTTAAACCATATTAACATTGGTTTTATTTTCCCACCTTACCTTTTTTTATATCCCAGCCTTTATGCTACTGCTAGCTGGAGGCCCGTTGAACTCTGCCGGCCCTACATCTTTCTTAACTTCAACCTTAAACTACTCACCTCAATTTTCAATTTACGAATTAAGATTTACTATTCACGATTTTTTCTCCTACTTTCCCACTTTCAACTGTTTACTACTCACTTTTTACTTTTCACGTTTCAACGTTTTTACCAAGGTAGAAAACTTTCCCAGCCATTGGGAAGTCTCTTTTGAATATCGTTTAGAATGACAAAAGCAATTAAAAAAACAAAAATAGCAAATCCAATCTGGATTACAATCTGTTTTACTTTAGGGCTGAAATCTCGGCGGAAAATTCCTTCTAAAGCCAAGACAAAGATCTGCCCTCCATCCAAGACAGGGATTGGAATTAAATTAATAATCCCCAACTGGAGGCTGAAAAGAGCTATCCAACTTAACATTGCTAAAAAGCCCATGCGAAAAGCTGCATAAGAAAAGTTGGCGATTTCGATCGGTCCCCCCAATTGACGAGTAGAAGCTTCCCCAGAAATAAGCTCCTTAACAAAATTCACCACTAAAAAAGTTAACTTCACATTCTGGTTAATGCTCTGACCTATGGATGCCAAAAAGCCATATTTCTTAACTACAGATTTTGGCGTTTGTAAGATTCCTAATTTGCCAATTTTGCCTTCAAGTCGAGGAGTTATCTTAAGAGTTAGTCTTTCTCCCTGCCTTTCAACTAGAAATTCAAGCTCCCTTCTTGGATTTTTTTGGATTATGTCCACAAATTGATAATAATAAACTGGCTGGTCATTGATGGCTAATATAACGTCTCCAGGCTTTAAGCCTCCTTTTTCAGCAGCAGATTGAGGAGAAACCATAGCTACTTGAGTTAAAATTTTCCCAAAAAAGCCAGCATAACCCATTTCATAATCAGTCCTGCTCTCAGTCATCAGCTCAAAGTTTAAGATTTTTTCTCCTCTTTTTACCTGGACAGAAATTTTACGCTTGGGTTTTGTCCCTACAGCCAACTCCACATCAGCCCACGTTCTGGTTCTTTTTTGATTGATGCTTAGGATTTCATCATTTATTTTTAGGTTAGCCTTAGCAGCTGGGGAGCCAGGTTCAATCCAGCCAATGACCGGCGGTTGCTGTTGGTATTCAGGAACAGTTACTCCCATCATGTTAATGATCATCACCAAAATAACAGCCAGGAAAATGTTCATCGCCGGCCCCATGAGAATGACTAAAAATCTCTGCCAACGCTTCTTGGCTAAGAAATCGTGGGGTTCAAGCTTATCCTTATTATCAAAAGCTTCTTCTCCAGAAAACTTTACATACCCCCCCATAGGTATTAGGCTCAATCTATAATCGGTATCTCCTTTTTTAAAGCCAATGATTCTCTTGCCATATCCCCAAGAAAAAACTTCAACCTTCATTCTGACTAATTTGCCCATGAAAAAATGTCCAAACTCATGAACAAAAACAATCACTCCAAAGACTATAGCGAAAGCTACAATTGTCCCCAATATTGAACTCATTTTAATTCCTCTGTTTTAAAATTTTCCAAGCCAGAGATCTAACTCTCCTATCAACCTCAAACACATCCTCAAGACACCCTATATTCTCCTTTTGATGAGCTGTAAAAATCTGAGTTACAAGAGGAGCAATCTCAACAAACTTAATCCTTTTTTCTAAAAAGGCTTTAACCACAACTTCATTAGCAGCATTAAGGGCAATAGGCAAACTTTCTCCTTCGATTAGAGCTTGGCGGGCCAAGAGCAAAAGGGGAAATTTGGCTGTGTCCACTTCATAAAATTCTAAAGTTCTTACCTGACTAAGATCGAGTGAAGGCAGAGGAGCCTCTTCTCTCTCTGGATAGGTCAAGGCAAATTGGATAGGAATTTTCATGTCAGTTGGGCTAAGTTGGGCTAAGATTGAACCGTCTTTTAATTCTACCATAGAATGAACAACACTTTGAGGATGAATTAAAATTTCTAATTGATAAGGTTCAAGGCCAAAAAGCCAACGGGCCTCTATTAATTCTAAGCCTTTATTCATCATAGTGGCTGAATCTATAGTTACTTTCTCTCCCATTTTCCAGCGGGGATGGGCTAAGGCTTCTTCTAAAGTTTTTTTCTTCATTTCTTCTAAAGAGATTTGGAAAAAGGGACCTCCTGATGCAGTTAGAATTACTCTTTTTACGTTATCTTTTTTTTCTTTAGCTAAACATTGAAAAATTCCACTATGCTCACTATCCACAGGAACAATTTTGGCTCCAGTTTGGCCAGCTAGCTTCTCCAGCAAAGGACCAGCCACGACCATCGATTCTTTGTTAGCCAAAGCTACCTTTTTACCAGTTCTAAGAGCAGCCAAAGTAGGCTTCAGGCCATTAATTCCAGTTATGGCTGAAACCACGATCTCGCTCTTACCAAAACTGGCTACTTCTTCAGCTCCTCCTTCTCCATAAACAACTCTAACCGAAGAATCTGGACATTGAGATTTGAACTTCTCAGCTCCCTCTTTCTCCTTCAAGGAGACAATTTTTGGTCTGAAAGCTTCAACTTGCTTGAGGAGAAGCTGGACATTGTAACCAGCAGCCAAGCCAACCACTTGAAAGCAATGACTAAGCTTATTTATTACCTGGAGAGCATTTCTGCCTATAGAACCGGTTGAACCAAGAATAGCTACTTTTTTCATAATCAAATTATTCTTTATTTTACTTCCAAAAATATCGAATCAAGTAATAAAAAAAAGGGGTAGCCAAAATCAAGCTATCAACTCTATCCAGAAAGCCTCCATGACCGAGCAAAATGCGAGAGGAATCTTTTACTCCGACTGCTCTCTTAAATAATGACTCTAAAGGATCACTTATTTGAGCAACTCCATGGACTAATAGACCACAAACTATGGCTTTCCAGGATAGTATCTGACTAAGAAAAAGCTGCTGAGCTGCTAAGGCTCCCAAGCAGGCAAAGATTAGACCCCCTATGCAGCCTTCCCACGTCTTACGAGGACTGGCAATAGGCAAGAATTTTCTCCTGCCCCAGAGTTTGCCAAAAAAATAAGCTCCTGTGTCTCCTAAAAAAATAACAGCCAAGAAAAAATAAATGTAAAAAGCTCCCTTCTCTTTTTTTAACAGAAAAAAATAATTAAGAGTAAAACTAAGATAGACAGCTCCTAATAAAGTTAAGGATATAGAGCTTGGAAAAGAGGAAAGCTTTTCCAATTTATTTGTAGTAATTACATAAAAAATTCCTAAAAATAAAAGAGAAAGAAAGAAAGCTAAAGCTACAGAAATTTCATCAAATAAGAAAGAAAAGCCGATGATGAGGGCCATTAGACAGCCTACAGCCACTTGAGGATCAAAGTTTTTCCTTTCAAAAAGATGATAAAACTCAAGAAGAGAACTTAAAATTAAAATCTCTAAAACAATAAAAAATCCGAAGAGAGGTAAAAATTGGACACAAACCACGACCACTACCAGCATAACCAGAGCTATTGGCAATCTTTGACGTAAATTCATTGGAGACAGGCTAAATTATATCATTTGATACATAAATATTTTTTTTCATCTTTAGGAGTATTCCCGATAATTGTCTTTAGTCTTAGGTCAGAAGCAAAAACCTTTTAGCTTTATTGTTTTTTTTTATTTATCTCCTATCTGATAATAAATGGCATTAGTCAAGACCGCGAATCATGAGGGTAAATATCACCAAACCTCCTTTCTCTTTTTTGATAATCAATTACAGCTTGAAGCATATGTTTCCTGCGAAAATCTGGCCAATATTCGGGTGTAATCCAGATTTCAGAATAGGCAATTTGATATAAAAGAAAATTAGAGACACGCAATTCACCACTGGTTCTTATTAATAAATCAGGATCAGGCAAATGAGCTGTATATAAATATTGAGAAAATTTTTTTTCATCCAAATCGTCTATATTCACGTTCTTCTCTTTTAATATTTTCTTAACTCCGTCAACAATTTCTGTTCTTCCTCCATAGTTGAGAGCCAGAATTATAGTCATTTGTTGGTTATCTCTGGTCAGTTTTTCTACTCTTTCTAACTCTTTGCGCACTGAAGATGGAATTTGTTCTCTTTGGCCGATAACCATTAATCTGAATTTATTCTTGACCAGAGTCCTGTCTTCTCTTTTTAAATAATCCTCTAAAAGTCTCCATAAAGTAGCCACTTCTTTTTTGGGTCTTTTCCAATTTTCTTTAGAAAAAGCATAAAGAGTCAAATATTTAATTCCTAAGCGAGCACAAGTTTCCACTACTTCCCGGACAGATCGAGCTCCAGCTCGATGCCCTTCAACGCGAGGTAGTCTTCTTTTCTTGGCCCAACGGCCATTACCATCCATAATTACAGCCACATGGGTAGGGAGGCGGGAAAAATCGATTTGATTGGCCAGTTTTTCTTCTTCACTGCCTTGTTTTATAAAATCCCGAAGACTCTCACGCATGATTAAATTATATGAGCCCCAAGAATAATTGTCAAAAGGTATAGACCTTATCTTAAAGATTTGCTAATCTAGATAGTCAATTATAAGAAGGTAAAAAATGTGTCTTGGAATTCCAGCTAAAGTAACTGAAGTCGATAATTCTCATCAAGGAAAAGTCGACTATTTAGGAACTAAAATTAAGGCAAATTTTGCTCTTTTAGAAGAAGTAAAGACAGGAGATTGGGTCATCCTCCATGCAGGTTATGCTATTTCTAAGTTAGATGAAAAAGAGGCTAAAGAGACCCTGGCTTTACTCAGAGAAATAGCCAGTTATCGCCACCCCTAAAACTTAAACCGGCAACAGGGAACAGGGAAGTGTAAAGAGTTTAAGGTTCAAAGTTAAAGGTTTAAAGAAATAATAAGTGAGAAGTAAACAGTAAAGATTAGAAAGACTGTAGGGTCCATTCTCTGAGTGGACCGAATAAGAAAAATTTTTAATCAACCCCAATCTTGAATGTAACATAACTGAGATCAAAATAAAAAATAGCAATCCCTTACTAATGAAAGAATTAAGAAATAAAAAATTCATCCAGGCACTCCTTAGGCAGATAGAAGCCAGAACTCAATCCCTGTCTACTCCCCTTAATATCATGGAGGTCTGCGGTACCCATACTATGACTATTTACCGCTATGGTTTAAAAACAATACTTGAAAAAGCAGGAATCAACATGCTTTCAGGTCCAGGATGTCCGGTCTGTATTACTCCTAACGAAATTCACCAGGCAGCCATAGACTTGGTAACCAAAAGAAAAAATCTAATCCTGACTACTTTTGGCGATATGACTAGAGTTCCAACTGAAAAGGGTTCCCTCCAGAGTGTAGTCCCAGCCGTTGGCTCTATGGTAAAAATAGTTTATTCGCCCTCTGAATCTCTGGAAACAGCCAGGAAAAATCCAAATAAAGAAATTGTCTTCTTTGGAGTAGGTTTTGAAACCACTATTCCCTCCATCGCTTTAGTAGCTAAGACAGCTTTCCTTGAAGGTCTCGAAAATTTTGCTATTCTGAACGCCCTCTGGCTTATTCCTCCTCCTCTACGAGCCTTGGTTGAATCCAAAGACACCTCAATTGGCGGTTTTCTTTATCCCGGGCATGTAAGCGTCATTATTGGAACTGCTCCTTATCGTTTTATAGCCGAAGAGTTTGGCCTTCCTGGAGCCATTGCGGGATTTGAACCAGCAGATATCCTTCTGGCCATTATTTCCATTTTGGACCAAATTAAAACTGGCCAACCTGGGGTAGCCAATGAATATAAAAGAGCAGTCAGACCAGAAGGCAATCTTCAGGCCCAAAAAGTGATGAAGGATATGCTTGAAGTTAAAAATGCTTACTGGCGTGGGTTAGGTCTTATTCCTAAAAGCGGCTTAAAATTCAAAAAACAATACGCAGCCGTTGATGCAGAAATTAAGTACCGCCTGGAAATACTGCCAGGAAGCAGGGATCTTCCTGGCTGCCGCTGTGGAGATGTCCTCCGAGGAAAACTCTCACCCCACCAATGCCCCCTTTTCGCTATTCAATGTAAACCCGAATCTCCTTATGGGCCCTGTATGGTTTCCTATGAAGGAGCCTGTCTGGCTTATTATAAATACGGAGGTTAGCCGTTAATAATTAAGATAAAAATTTCTCTAGAGGAATTTTTTTAACCGATGGCTGGAGAAAAATATATTACCATAATCAACTTTTCCCTTTACTGTTTGGCTTTAACATTTTACGATATTTACAATTAGGAAAAAAAATGAAAAAAGTTAGCCTGCAACTGGGTAGTGGCGGTAAGTTAATGAGAGATTTTATCTCTAATTATATTGTTAAGACTTTTAATAATCCTTATTTAAATGAACTATCAGACGCCACTCATCTTCCCTTCAACCTAGCTTTTACCACTGACAGTTATGTGGTCGATCCCATCTTCTTTCCAGGCGGAGACATCGGCAGTCTGGCTGTCAACGGAACAGTTAATGATCTTGTTGTCTCGGGAGCTAAACCCCAATTTATCTCTCTATCTCTAATTATTGAAGAAGGCCTTGGCTGGCAGCAGCTGGAAAGAATCCTTCATTCTATAAAAAAATCAGCTCAGAAAGCTGGAGTAGTGATCGCCACAGGTGATACCAAGGTGGTCAGACAGGGACAAGGAGATAAAATCTATATCAACACCTCTGGCCTGGGTAAAATAATAGGGAAGCCTGCTCTGGCAAAAATTCAAACTGGGGATAAAATTATTGTCACCGGCACCCTGGGAGAGCACAGCCTGGCTGTAATGTTGGCCCGGCAAGATTTTGGTTTAGAAGCTAAGGTGAAAAGTGATTGTGCTCCTCTAAATTTTCTTTTACCCTTTTGGCAGAAAGGTGTCCTTTGGATGAGGGATATAACCAGAGGAGGTTTAGCCACAGTTTTGTCTGAGCTAGCCGAAAGGATTCCTTTGGCCATGATCATTGAGGAAGAAAAAATACCTCTCTCACGGGCAATTAGAGGCGCCTCAGAACTTCTGGGAATAGATCCTCTTTACTTGGCTTGTGAAGGAAGAGCGGTCATGGTCGTAGCCGAAAAAAAAGCAGACGAAATCCTGACCTCCCTCAAAAAAAATAAGCTAGGAAGAAGGGCAAAAATTATAGGCCATATTGATGACAAAGTTGGCAAACCAGGGGAACTTCTTCTGGACACTTTATCCGGAGGTTTAAGGCTGTTAGAACCCTTGACCTCTGAGCTCCTGCCAAGAATCTGCTGACAGTGAAAAATAAATCTAAATTCTTTTTTCCTCTTTTCTTCACTTTAATTCTCATAATCACAGGCTACTTTTTTATCACCAAGTATATCTCTCATCTCCCTTCTAAAAGGGGTGACTATGCCGGCCGGCTTAAGATTAATCAAAAAACTTATACTTCCTACGAAGGAGAGAAAGTCAAAATTCCTCTAGAAATAAAAAATCAAAGTCAGACAAGCTGGAGTTCTCAAGGAAAGCATCCCTGCTTCCTTTCTTTTCACCTTCTTGAGGAAAAAGGCAAATTGATCAAATACGATAATCGACGCTTTCCCTTGTCTGAAAAGGTCAAGCCTGGACATTCAATTAAAATGGTTATTGACCTCATCAGCCCTCTGGAAAAGGGAAATTATATGCTTGAATTTGATCTCCTCAAAGAAGGTCTCTTTTGGTTTAAAACCAGGGGCTTCTCCACTTCAACCATCAATCTTAAGGTCAAAGCTCGCCCCTGGCCAGAAGATAATTTCAATTTAAGTCTTGGCTACGGAGCTTATACTAAATTTAAATCCAGCCTACCCGAGCTGAACAAGATAGCTAAATCAATTCGTCTAACTTTATCTCAAAATCAGCTCGAATTTAAGGGAAAAACCGGAAAAGTAAGAGGTTTTGCCGCTGGCTCTAACTACCCTCAGATTTGGCTGAGAGATGCCAATACTATAATCCCTGCAGCTCGTTATTTCTATGGGGTAGATTATCTTAATTCCTGGCTGGAAGAACATCTCTTTCTGCAAAAAGATAACGGCTCCCTTTATGACTGGATTGATTCCCACGGCCAAACCGATAAAAATACAACTGAAACTGATCAGGAAGCCAGTGCTGTCCAGGCAGCTTTTCAAGTATTCGAATTAGTGGGCCCCTCCTGGCTGAAGAAGCCAATCAGGCAAGTAGCCATCAAGCAACGACTGAGTCGAGCTCTTGACTATGTTTTTTCTTCGAGGTTCAACAAAAAATTCGGTCTTATCAAGGGAGCCCATACTCCTGATTGGGGTGACATAGACATGATCGACCAAGACCAGCAAGCCATTTATGTAGATGATAAAACACATTGGACAGCTGATATTTATGACCAAAGCATGGTCTATCAAGCCTGTCTCAATATTTCTCAAATGTTTAAAGCAATTGGAGAGGAAGAAAAAGCTTCCTTTTGGCTAAAAAAGGCAAAAAACATCAGAATAAACACCAATAAATGGCTTTGGCAGGAAAATAAAGGTTTCTATAAAATTCATCTCCATCTTGATTCTCTTCAACACAATTTCAATGAAAACAATATTCTGGCTGTTGGAGGAAATACTCTGGCTATCATTTCTGGCCTGGCTGACAGTTCAAAAGCAGCTAGAATAATAAAACAAATTGTTAAAAGGCAAAAGCTTTACCAAGTCTCAACCATAAGTGCTACTCTGCTCCCTCCCTACCCTAAAAATTTCTTCAGACACCCGATGGTAGATGATCCCTATGAGTATCAGAACGGCGGCCAGTGGGATTGGATTGGTGGTCGGCTTATCTATGCCATGTTCGAAACAGGTTTCAGCCGCTTAGCCAAAAAAAAATTAATGGAAATCATTGACAAGAATATTAATAATCGAAGTTTTTACGAATGGGACAACCGCCACGGCCTTGGTCAGGGTAGCCAATTTTTCTGTGGAAGTGCTGGTAGTCTGAGTAAAGCTATCTATGAGGGCTATTTTGGCCTTAAATGGCTGAGGAATGGTTTAAATCTGGAGCCTAAGCTGGGCCAAGATTTAGCTACAATCCATGTCTACTTCCCGGCTAACAACATTTTTGTGGCCTATGACTATCGATACCATAATAATCCAGAGAGAATAATCATGCGCTATCAAAGCAATTACAGCCATAAAGGCTTAATCAAATTGCTCTCACCCTGGGCTAAAGCTGAAACATCAAAAAAACCTACTGATTTAAACTTAACAGTCAAAATTGACGGCCATCAAGTAGACTTTAGCTACCAGCACCAAAATAATGACCTTTTAATCATAATCAACACGGATTTTAAAAACCACACCCTGGAAGTTATTAAAGAAAATTAAAGATTAAGGAAAGGAAGCCTTTATTTTCTACCCATAGAATAGTATTCAAAACCCAGAGCTCTAACTTTTTGTGGATGAAATACATTGCGGCCATCAATGATAATTGGATTGGCCATAATTTTTTTTACCTCTGAGAGATTCAAATTCTTAAATTCCTTCCATTCGGTAACCACAAGCAACGCATTAACCCCTTCCACTGCTTGGTAAACTGAAGGAGCATAGACTACTTGAGGTGGCTTTTCTGGCAAAACTTTTTTGGCATTGGGCATGGCTTGAGGATCGTAGAGCCTGAGTGAAGCTCCTTCTTTAAGGAGATGCTCAATTACTTTAAAGCTAGGTGCTTCTCTGATATCATCAGTCTCTGGTTTAAAGGAAAGACCCAAGACAGCAATCTTTTTGCCTTTTAAAATCCAGAGTGCCTTTTTTATCTTGTCAACAAAAACCTTAATTCTTTCATTGTTAATCCTATCTGCTTCCTTCAGCAAATTCATGTTAAGGCCTAAATCCTCACCAATCTTAATCAAGGCTTTTATATCTTTAGGAAAACAAGAGCCGCCATAGCCCAAGCCAGCTCGCAAAAATAAAGGGCCAATTCTGGGATCAAGGCCCATCCCCTTGGCCACTTGCTCAACATCAGCTTCTGTTCTTTCACACATTTCAGACATCATGTTTATATAGGATATTTTCAAAGCCAAAAAAGAATTAGAAGCATGTTTGATGAGTTCGGCTGTATCTATATTCGTTATCAGAATTCTGTCTCTAAATTTCTTGTAAATTCCCACTAGAATTTTTTCCGCTTTCTCTGATTCTACTCCAAGGATTATGCGATCTGGATTTAGAAAATCAGAAACTGCTGAGCCTTCTCTTAAAAATTCTGGATTAGAAGCAATATCAAATTCGACATCGCTTTTGCGGTAAAGGCTAATAGTCCTCTTTATCCACATTGAAGTTTTGACAGGTACAGTGCTCTTCTCCACTATTAGCTTATATCCATTAAGGTTTTCAGCAATCGTTCGTGAGACACTTTCAACAAATGACATATCGGCACTGCCATCTTCTCTTTGAGGTGTATTAACACAGACAAAAAGAACATCAGAAGAAATAATGGTTTTCTCCAGGCTAGGCTCAAAAAAAAGATTTCCATTGGCTAAATTTTTTTTGAGTAACTGCTCAAGACCTGGTTCGTAAATATGAGCAACGCCTCGAGAAGCTTTCTCAATTTTTTCAGTAGCAATATCAGTTCCAACTACTTTATGGCCCAGCTCAGCCAGCCCAACAGCCGTAACCAGACCTACATAACCTGTCCCTATTATGCCTATTTTCATTTTTCCCTCCTTAGCCTTAGACTGATTATAGATGGAAATTTAAGCCTTAACTACATTTTTCTTTTTCTTTTTGACGGCATTGCGGGTATCAATAATCAGAGAAGCATTGCTGACAATCCAATCATAATCATAAACTGAATGATCAGTAGCAATAATGACAGCATCAAATCCCTTAAGCATTTTCTCAGTTAAAGGCAGGGATTTTAAATTTAAATCTGGGTAATCACGGTGACCAAAAGAGTGAGATACATAAGGATCATTGTAGGCCACTTTGACTCCCCTTTTCTGGAGAAGGCTGATAATTTTAAGAGAAGGAGATTCCCGCTGATCATCAACATCTTTTTTATAAGCAATGCCTAAAACTAGAATTTTGGCACCTTTAAGAGATTTACCTCTATCATTTAAAGCTTCCGCTGTTTTGGAGACTACATGGTAAGGCATTCGCGTATTAATCTCTCCGGCTAATTCAATAAATTTGGTTGGATATTCAACCTCTTTTGCTTTCCAGGCAAGATAAAAAGGATCAACTGGGATACAGTGTCCGCCGTATCCAGGCCCGGGGAAAAAAGGCAGGAAGCCAAAAGGTTTGGTAGAGGCGGCTGCAATCACTTCCCAAATGTCGATATCCATCAATTCAAAGACCATCTTCATCTCATTAACCAAAGCAATATTAACCGAGCGAAAGATATTTTCTAACAGTTTAGTGGCCTCAGCCACTTTAGGCAAAGAAACAGGCACAGTTTTGACTACAATCTGATCATAAAGAGTCTGGGCTACTCTTCGGCAATTAGCTGAAACACCTCCTACTATCTTGGGGATTTTAGCTGTAGTATAGTACTTATCACCTGGATTTTCTCTCTCAGGAGAATAGGCTAGATAAAAATCTTTGCCTACCTTCAAACCTCCAGCCTCCAGCAAAGGCAACATTTCTTCCTCAGTCGTGCCTGGATATGTGGTACTTTCCAGAATCACAAGCTGGCCTTTAGTTAAATACTTAGCGATAACTTTGGTCGTCTCTAAAACATAAGATAAATCAGGATTTTTATGAGAATCTAAGGGAGTAGGCACACAGATAATAATTACATCTATCTGTTTCAAATTAGCAAAATTTGAAGTAGCCCGAAATTTTCTCTCTTTCAAATATATTTTTAGCTCTTCTGCGGTGACATGTTTTATGTAACTCTGACCCTTATTGAGCATTTCAACTTTCTTGGCATCTATATCAAAACCGATAACTTTAAAGCCTTGGGCCAAAAAAGTTTTTATTAAAGGCAACCCTACATAGCCCAGACCAATAACGCCAATGTTGGCCTCTTTAGCCTTTATTTTTTTTTCTAAAATTAGTTGCTTGGCCATTTGTTCTCTCTTTTTTTATACCATCTTATAGTCATCTCTAATCCTTCTTCTAAAGAAATTTGAGGCGAATATTTTAAAAGCCTCTTGGCTCGAGAAATATCGGCCAACGAATGCTTGATATCGCCAGGCCGAGGGTTCTGGTAGGAGAATCTGATATCCTTTTTCAGAATTTCTTTTATCTTGGCTGCTAAGGAATTTATAGTCGTCCTTTCTCCGCAAGCAATATTCACTACCCCAAAGGAATCCTCAGGGGCATGAGCGGCTAAGATATTAGCTTCAACCACATTGGAGACATAAGTAAAATCACGCGATTGCTGGCCATCCCCGTAAATGAGGGGTTCTTTTCCCTCAAGTATCCTGGTTATAAAATTGGGAATTACAGCTGCATATTGAGAAAAGGGGTCTTGTCTGGGACCAAAAACATTAAAATAGCGAAGACTTATAGTAGGCAGTCTGTAGATCTGGCTGAAAATCTGACAGTAATGCTCGCCAACCAGCTTAGTCAAAGCGTAGGGAGAAAGAGGTTTAGGTTTCATATCTTCATGTTTAGGCAGACTAGGATCATCTCCATAAATGGAAGAGGAAGAGGCAAAAACAAATTTTTTTAGGCTCGCTTCCTTAGAGGCCCAAAGTAGATTCAGGGTTCCATTAATATTAATTTCATTGGTCAGTAGGGGATCCTCAATAGATCGAGGAACAGAAGGCAGGGCAGCTTGGTGGAGAACAAAATCTACTCCAACTACGGCCTTTTGACAAATCTTAAAATCCCTGATGTCACCTTCAATTAACTCAATTTTGTCCATTAAGAAAGCAATGTTTTCTTTTTTGCCCGTTAAAAAACTATCTAAAACTCTTACCCGATGGCCTCTCTTGACTAACTCCCGAGCAAGATTAGAACCTATGAAGCCCGCTCCTCCGGTTATTAGATATTTTTCCATCTTACATTTTATGTTTCACGTTTAACAAACTTAATCAATATAACCTAAATCATTAAGTTTTTGCATAACTTTGTGAGCACTTTCTTCCAGAGTTTCCTTATCAGTTTCGAGAATAATTTCAGGATTCAACGGCTCTTCATAAGGGTCTGAAATTCCAGTGAATTCTTTTATCTCTCCTTTAATAGCTTTCTTATACATGCCCTTTACATCTCTCTTAATACATACTTCCAGGGGACATTTAACAAAAACTTCAATGAAATTTCCGATTTCTTGGCGAGCATAGGCTCTTACCTCACGGTAGGGAGAAATAAAAGAAGTGAGGACAGCCACTCCATTTCTGGTTAAAAGTTTGGCAACGAAAGTAACTCTTCTGATATTTTCATTTCTATCTTGTTTAGAAAAACCAAGGTCACGGGTTAAACTCTTACGGACAATATCTCCATCCAACCTCTCAGCCTTTAATCCTCTTTCCTTTAACATCTCAGCTACCCTATCGGCCACAGCAGATTTACCTGAACAGGGTAATCCTGTAAACCACAAGGTAAAACCTTTCTGGGTTCTGCCTAAATTGCTTCCTGCTTTTTTCTTATCAACCATTTTAAATTCTCTCCTTTTCTAGCTGTGGAAATTCGCATTTCTTATTTTAATTTTAAACCATGATGTTGGCCAGTAAACCTATCATTTTTCCCTATCTATTTCTTTCCTTCAACCTTAAGCCTTAAACTTAAAACTCTTTACTCTTCACTCCTTACTCTTTATTAATCACTTTCCCCTCTAAATCCTCAGGAATGGGTGTGCCCATGGTGTGAAGTATAGTTGGGGTAATATCTAAAATATTAGCATCTTTTCTCATATTAACCGGATGCTGAGGATCGTACAAAATATAAATACCATCTTGAGCATGAACCGCATCATCAGGGCCTGTATCATTCTCTAAAAGATACTTGGTTCCATGCCCTAAGGTACCAGCAGAGCGCCAATATAAATCATCAAAATAAACCATCAAATCGGGATAATCTCCCCTGGTTTCAGGGAAAAACTCCTGGGGCTTTATTATCTTGTTCTTCCAGACCTCTCCCTTAGGACCTTTAATAGACCTTAACTTTTCAATTAATTGCTCTCTTTCTTTTTCATAATTTTCGGCGGGTATAATCCCCTGACTCTCTCGACCATCGATGTTAAGAAAAACTCGAGCATAATAACCACCCCAACCCCAAGCTTTGGAACGTGCCCAATCAATTTCAACTCTATCCAAACTTATTGGTGCCCCTGGCTCTTCTTTAGCCATCAAATACCCCTGTTCTATTAACCATTCATTAATACAAAAGGCCCCTTTCATTCTCTTTGCTCCATGATCAGAAACAACTAAAACCGATGTTTTCTGGTCGATATTGGAAAGCAGCTCTCCTAGTTTTTTATCCAGATATTTATAATAATCAATTATGGCAGTTTCATATTTGTTACCCTCAACATAAAGATGGTGGTCATGGTCCATATATCTCCAGAAAGCATGTTGAATTCTATCTACTCCTATTTCGACAAACATAAAAAAATCCCATTTTTTATGGCGAATAAGATAATTAAGAACTTCAAACCTTTTGGCCGTCATCTGGTAAATTTGGTCAAGCAGCTTATCTTTTTCATCTGTCCGGAAAACTACATCAAAAATATAAGGTCCAAATTTGGCTTCAATTTCCTGTTTGAGGGAAGGAGGATAAGTATATTCCTTATCCCGGCCAGGAGTAATGAAGCAGCTTATTAGATTGCCAGCAACTGGCCGGGGGGGATAGGTGGGCGGAATGCTTACCAGGCAACTTTCTCCCCCTTGTTCTCCAATAAAATCCCAGACTGTTTTTTCCTTAATAGACTGAGAAGTGGCAATCCAGATATCTCGATAAGAATAGTTTTTGCGGTGGCGAAAGCCATAAAGACCTAATCGGCCTGGATCTCTGCCTGTACACATGACCATCCAGGCAGGGATGGTAATTGGAGGATCAGAACTTCGCAGCTTGCCATAAAGGCCATTTTCGACTAGCTCCCTCAGAACGGGTAGTTCCTCTCTCCTATCAAAAACAATCTCAGGTGGAGCACAATCTAAACCGATAACTAATAATTTTTTATCCATAAAAACCTCCCTTCCTATTCAATAAAAGGATGATCAAAGCTGATGATGATTTTAGCTACCTCCGGTCTCATTAACTCCGGCGGAGGTATTTTCCCCTCCAATAGCATCTCCTTGATTTTACTCCCAGAAAAATTAATATGATCTGAGGCAGGATGAGGGTATGTTTTTTCATTTAAATAATAATTTCTGATAAGTTCCTCATAAGAAGCAAGAATAACTTCATCCTTGAAATCTCCCTTCTTTTTACGTCCAATAACAGGATTTATAAATAAGCTATCAGCTTTGTCTCTATCTACATCTAGGACAATGGGATTTGTCCAGCATAAATCGTTAGTCAATCTTATCTAATTTAATACGTCTTAATAATCTTTCTTTACCAAAAATCCTTCTAAAGGACTGAAAACTCCAAAAGCAGTGTTTTCTACATCACTTATTAAATCATGGCTAAGTTTCTAAAAAAAGGCAAATTTTTCACTTTCTCTAAAGCAAGCTCTTTTTCTTCACCCTTAAGAACTCTATTGATCAATCTCCCGCCATGAGGGCACTCATTTTTGTCTCCTAAAACTAAAAATAATATTTATGGCTCCTCTTCTATAATCTACAGCTTATCTATCTTCTTAATTATTCTTCGCCTTTAATTTTTACTTTTTCCTCTCTTCCTGTATTATCTCTAATCTATATATCCTAAAGCCTTTAGCCTCTCCTTTACTTTTTCTTCTTCTTCTTTGCTCAACGGATCTTCGGTTTTTTCTTGCTGGGAAAGGCTCTCTCTCAAAACCTTGGTTATGTAGCTAGAAACAGAGGTAATTTCTGAACCTTTAATCTTCTCCTCTATTTTCTTGTGCAAAGAGGTAGGTATGGAAATGGTCATAAATTCTTTTTCCATTTTTTTCTCCTATCGAATCATTATTTTATTTAAAAAGTACAGTTAAAGTAAAAAGCTTACCTTAAATTAAAGCCTTAACATGAATAAGATTTATACACCAGCTCAGTCTTTTTTTCAAGCATTCTGGCTGGAAGAGCACTGGCGGCAACTGCTCTATAACAAAAAGTGGGGTTATTGATGCTTATGTGCCGGTGGGGTCAGACCTTCATAAGTTTCATAACTCTAACTCTTACAATAATTTTAGTAACTTTTGTCCCCTACAAACCGACGAAATATATCAATAGAGAAGCATAATTTATGAAACTTATGAAGGTCTGACCCCGTCTGCTGGCTATTATATGTATATTACCCACTTTTTGTTATAGAGCCGGTGGCAACTTGACAAATCCTTTTATTTATTGTTTATTTTATATAAACAAAATGATCATTTTTATATCCCTCACTTTATGATATGGAAAAAATCGAACTCCCCTATGCTAAAAAAAACTCTTTCTCTGGTGTTCTGGATAAAAACCTAAGAAAGCTGGAGAAAAGGCTGGGAATTTCTCTTTCTGTTCGAGGGGATACAATCCTTATCGATGGTCAGCCTGACAAGGTTGAATTTGCCAAGTATTATTTTAATAAAATGAGAGAACTTGAAAAAAAGGGATATCGATTGAAAGAAGAAGACTTCAACATTGCTCTTGATTTATTAGAAGAAGGCCAGACCCAGCAACTGGAAAGATTCTTCCCAGCTCAGGCCCTTAATTTTTCCAGGAAGTCGGTCACTCCTAAAAGCCTTAATCAACAGGAATATATTCGGGCTATCAAGGAGTATGACCTGGTTTTTGGCATCGGACCAGCCGGCACAGGAAAGACTTATTTAGCCATGGCCATGGCACTTTCTTTCCTTCAAAACAAACTTGTCAATCGAATTATCCTCACCCGGCCGGCCGTCGAAGCTGGCGAGAAGCTGGGATTTCTCCCAGGAGATATGTATCAAAAAATAAATCCTTACCTCCGGCCTCTTTATGATGCTCTGTTTGATTTAGCCCAATCCGAGCAAGCTAACCGCCTTATCGATAAAGATATTATAGAAATTGCTCCCTTAGCTTATATGAGAGGCCGAACCTTAAACTCATCCTTCATCATCCTTGACGAAGCCCAAAATACAACCAAAGAACAGATGAAGATGATTCTAACCCGAGCTGGCTTCGATTCCAAACTGGTAGTTACAGCCGATATCACCCAGATTGATCTTCCTCAGCCTAAAAAATCCGGGGTTTTGCATGCTCTAAAAATTCTGTCTTCAATCAAAGAAATAGCAGTTGTCCATTTCAACCATAAGGATGTAGTCAGGCATCCTCTTGTCCAAAAAATAATAAAAGCTTATCAAAAAGCTGAGGCCAAAGCTCAATAAAGCTAATGAATTCCATCTCTTTTAAAAATCTCAACTTTTTCAAGAGTCAAGGTGGACGCGGTTCTAAACAGAAACCTCTTTTACCCTCTCCTAAAAAGGAATCAAAACTGAATCTCTTTAAGAAACTTATTCAAAGTCCTTTTTTATTCCTGGTTATTTTTGTCGCCATTTTATCATATCTTATCTCTTATTTACCCTCAAAATCATTGCCTCAACTGCAAGTTGGGGAAATAGCCTCCTCAGATATTGTCGCTCCTCTTGATTTAACCATTGAAGATAAAGAAACTACAGAAAAAAGAAAGATGGAGGCAGCCGAAGCCGTTCTGCCTGTTTATAATCTGGACCAGAATGTCTTTCTCAATACAGAAGAAAAAATCAGAGCATTTTTTACCGCAGGAAGAGACTTGATTCAACAACCTTTAACCAGCCACAAAATAGCTGATCTCCAAAAAATGTGTGCTGATAAGTACGGACTGGAAATTTCCTCAACAACAGTACGCGCTTTAGCAAAACTGAAGTTTTCACCAATTATTGAAGATAATTTAATTAACCTGATGGGCAAATTTTTAAAGATGGGTATTATTCTTTCTAAAAATCTCTTCATTCACGGCGAACAGGAAAGAGGACTGGATCTAGTTTTAGGCCCCCAAAACGAAAGACATATAAAAATTAATGAAATTCTTGATATCGAAAAGGGCAAACAGTTATTATCTAAAGAAATCAACCAGCTGGAATTAAATCGAACAGAAAAATCGGTCCTGGCCAGCCTTTCCTACCTTTTCATTTCCCCCAATGTAACCTATAACCCGCTGGAAACAGAAGCTCGAAAGAATGAAGCTAAAAATCGAGTGGAAACAGTTTTTTATACCATCAAAAAAGGTAAAGTTATTGTCCGCAAAGGAGACGAAGTCACACCAGAAGCTCTCAAGCAAATTCAAATTATCAACCAAAACCTGGAGGCTAAACCTACCTGGCTAACTAACTTTTTAGGAACATTTTTGCTCTTCAGCCTTCTTTTTCTGACTCTTTGGTACTACTTAAAATCTCTTCTAGCTCAATCTCAGGCCCAAAAAAACTTCTTAATGATGGGGACAACCCTTATCCTTAGTCTTCTTTTCTACAAATTATCTCTTCTTTTAGCTGAGACGTTCAGCCAAAATAGTAGTTTTTCACTCTTAACTTTTAAAGATAGCTATAAATATGCCTTCCCCTATCAATTTGGTGTCCTTCTCTTTTCTTTTCTTACCAGCAATCCGGTGGCCATTATTTTCGCCGTTCTTAACAGCCTTCTGGTTGGGTATCTCTTTAAAGCTAATTTTTATTTCGTGATTTTCTGTCTAATCGGAGGATTTGCAGCTATCTATGGAATTAAATATTATGGCCGCCAGAAAAGGACCACTCCTTTTCGAGCTGGCCTCTTTGTCATAGCCCCAATAAATGTCTTTATCATTATAACTATCCATCTTATTCGAGAGAGAATTGGCTCCTGGCACCTCTTTACTAGCGAACTGCTAATGGGGGTATTAGGAGGAATCTTTAGTGCAGCTTTAGCTTTTGTCTTCTTGCCAGTTTTTGAACACATATTCGGCTTTATTACCCAAAGTAAGCTGTTGGAGCTAACCAATTCAGATCTACCTATTTTCAAGAAAATGGCTATAGAAGCTCCAGGCTCCTATCATCACTCGCTTATAGTCTCTTCCTTAGCAGAAAACGCTGCTAAAGCTATTAACCTGGATCCTATGCTGGTAAAAGCTGGAGCCCTCTACCACGATATTGGCAAGATCAAAAGACCAGAATATTTCATTGAAAACAGAGCCCGCAATCCAGACATGCACAAAGCTCTTAAACCAAGTATGAGCAGCCTTGTCATAATCAATCACGTTAAAGAAGGTCTGGAACAAGCAAAAAAGCTCAAACTCCCTAAGAAAATTAGAGACATTATAGAACAACATCATGGTACTTCATTAGTAAGGTATTTTTATGAGAAAGCCAAAGAAAAATATGAGTCGCAAAGCCAAAAAATAGGAGAAGAAAGTTACAGATATATGGGCCCTAAACCTCAAACTAAAGAAGCAGCTCTAATCATGCTGGCTGATTCTGTAGAAGCTGCCTCTCGGAGTTTAAAATCTCCGACTAAAGCTAATTTCAAGAGAGTCATCACTGAAATATTCAATAATTATCTCCAAGATGGACAGCTTGATGATTGTGACTTTTCGCTCCGGGATTTAAGAAAAATAGCTGATTCTTTCTTGGCCAGCTTAGATACGATTTATCAGCGGCGAATAGAATATCCAGGCTTTGAGTTTGAAGTAAAGAAAAAGAAAAAAACTCCTAAGACAATAAAACCTAATGGTCCAAATAGTAAATCAACAGCGTAAATATTGGGTCAACACCCGCAAGTTTAAAGCTCTATTGACAAGGCTAATAAAATATTACAAGCTACCTAACCCAGAACTTTCTCTTGTCTTGGTTGGTAATAAAACAATAAAAAGACTTAACCGGCAATTTTTGAAAAGGAATTCAGCTACCGATGTCCTCAGCTTTCCGCTTCGAGAAAAAGGAACCGATGGAAAATACTATTTGGGCGATATTATTATCTCTGTTCCCCAGGCCTTTAAGCAGTGTTTTTCCCAAAAACATGGCCTGGAAAGAGAACTGGAACTGCTGACTATTCATGGCTTTCTCCACCTGCTTGGCTATGAACATTCCCAAGGCATTGAAGAGGAAGAGGCTAAAATAAAAAAGGTTGTTTTAGAAGGATACAATGGAAATTGAATATTTGAAGGCGGCAGGCCTGACTCTAAGTTTCATAGCTGCCTTTGTCTTCTCTCTCTTTAATATAACCCTAAGATCATTTTCTAGGATATCCCTCAGCCGTTTCCTGGAAGAAAAAGAAAAATCATTTCGAGAGAAAATTCTCAGTATCTATGACGAACTCAAGATTGCAGTCGAATATGTACGAATTCTCTTCATTGTCGCTTTTCTTATTTATCTCTATCTGGTTTTCCCTCAATCAAAATTTTGGCCCCTTTGGCTATTTCTCATTTCTCTAGCAGTCTACATTTTCTTCTTTGATATTTTACCTCGATGGCTGAATTCTTTAGGTAAAAATAAAATTCTTGACATCCTCCTCCCCTCCTACAAATTTCCCTATCTTCTGGCCAAGCCTTTTCTTTTTCTGGCGAGAGCCAAAGTCTCAGAAAAAGAAGAAGAGCCAATCCATGAAACTTCAGATGGAGAAATTCAAGCCTTTATTAATGAAGCCGAGGAAGAAGGTATTATTGAAAAAGAAGAAGGAAGACTTCTAAAAAGTGTAGTTGAATTCGGTGATACTATTGTCAAAGAAATAATGACTCCCCGAATTGAGATGATTTGTATAAACAAGGAAGCTTCTATTAAAAAACTCAGAGATTTAGTCATTAAAGAAAAACACTCACGCATTCCTGTTTATAAAGATCGAATCGATAACATTGAAGGCATGGTTATTGCTAAAGATTTGCTCAAATATGCTGAAGACAAATACAAAAATGAGCCAATTATCCCTTTAATAAGGCCTGTCTATTTTGTTCCAGAATCAATGAAAGTAGCTGAATTACTGAATGAATTTCAAAAGAGAAAGCAAAAGCTAGCCATTGTTGTCGACGAACACGGTGGTGTTTCCGGTTTAGTAACCATGGAAGATCTGGTTGAGGAAATTGTGGGTGAAATAAAAGATGAATATGATATAGACGAGGCTCAAATTATAGAGAAAGGTCCTTTTGAGTATATCGTCAGTGGCGAAGCTGAAGTGGAGAAACTAGAAGAGATTTTTGAACTCGATTTAGCTCAAGATGAATATATTACAGTCAGCGGTCTCATCACCCACCATCTAGGCCGCTTCCCTCAAAAAGGAGAAAAATTCCAGATTAAGGACCTTTCTTTCGAAGTGCTTGATGTTGGCCAGAAAAGAATAAGAAAATTAAAAATAAAAAAGCCTCATAACCGTAAGACGTAAAACGTGAGATGTAAAATGCAAGATGTAAACAGCAATCTGGAGGGTCTGCTCTCAGTAGGGTTTGCTGTCCTCAGCAGACCGTCAGCCCTTCCTCCAAAGAGCCAAATGTAGTAAAATTTAGCTTCACTTCAGGCAAAGAAATTTCAATGAAAGTAGGTTATGTAGCTCTAATTGGCCGCCCCAATGTAGGCAAATCTACCCTTCTTAACAAAATCCTAGGGAAAAAAATTGCTATTATCTCTGACAAACCTCAAACAACTCGGACCAGCATCTTAGGCATAAAAACTACCCAGAAAGGCCAGATTATTTTTGTTGATAATCCTGGCATCCATAAGCCCCTCCACAAATTGAATAAAAGGATGATGAATATTGTTTACTCTTCGCTCGAAACATCTGACCTTATCTGTCTTCTTATAGATGCTTCTCTACGATTCGGCCATGGCGATCAATTTGTAATTGATACCTTAAAAAAAATCTCAACCCCTATTATTTTACTCATTAACAAAGTGGACATAGTTAAAAAAGAAAAAATTCTTCCTCTCATTGATAACTATAAGGATTTGCTCGATTTCAAAGAAATCATCCCTATCTCAGCCTTAAAAGGCATAAACCTTGATATCCTGGAGGAAAAAATTTATGACTATCTGCCAGAAGCTGAAAAAATTTATGCAGAGGAAGAAATCTCTGACCAATCCCAGAAATTTCTGCTGTCAGAAATCATAAGGGAAAAGCTCCTAAAATACGTCAGGGAAGAACTTCCCTTTGTCACGGCCGTTTACATTGAAAGAATGGAAGACAGGCCACCCCCCAGACCTCAAGGCTTAAAAGGAGTGGAATCTTCCTCTGAAGATAGCCCAAAGGAAAGAAAATATATAAAAGCCAGCATCTTTGTCGAGAAGGACAACCACCGCCGCATCATTATCGGCCATCAAGGCAAGTTGATAAAGACCATCGGCAGCGAAGCCCGTCGAGAGATGGAATCTATTTTAGGAGCTAAGTTATTTTTAGACTTGAGCGTCAAAGTCAAAGAAAAATGGCGGGATTCAGCCAATGTGCTGGATTTAATTGAAGGCCAAAAATAATCGGAAGCATCTTCTATGATGATGTGATGCAAGCAAAAAATATATGCTTCATTTCTTTTATTCCTTTCTTAAGGTTTCTTAAGGTTTTTTTAAACCAATCTTCTATCCGTGTCGTTCATTCACACACCGTAATATTAGGTCTCGGCTCCTTAACCTTTTTTTGAACGCGACCTTAAAGGTCCGTTAGATGCTTCCAGAAGGCAGCCGAAGTATTATCTTATTTCTTGGATAAGGCACATAACAACGTCCCTCTTTTAAAATCTTATAAATAATGGTTAATAATCTCCTGGCCGTAATGACTTTGGCCACATTGACGTTTTTCCTCTTAGAATGCCTCTGGAAAAATACTCTTAGATCAAAATCTGAACGAATGGCTGGCCAAACTGCCTCCACTGCTGCCCATCTCAACCAACGATTGCCTTCCTTGACAATCTTGCCATGATAGAGCCTCTCACCGGAACTATGGGTGGAGGGAATCACTCCAGCATAACTATGGAGCTTCTCGGCTGAGTCAAATCGATTTATATCATCAATCTCGGTGGCTACCAAAACTGAAAAAAATCCACCAAATCCAGGTACAGTGCTAATAAGCTGAGCTTCCTTCATCCTCTTATATAAATCATTAACCAACTTCTCTGAGTTCTTAATTAGCGCCTCCAACCCTTCATAAAGCTCTAATAATCCCTCTAAGAGCTTCTTATCCTCAGCAGCTAAATTTAGAGTTTTTAAGCGTTTAATCCCTCCTCGAGTAAAAAGATCCTTTCTCAATCCTAGCTCATCTTCAATCCTTTCTCCTTGCTGAGCTAATAAAGCCTGAATCCTATTCTTAACCCTGGTCATGGTGGAGACGAAAAATACCCTCTGCCTCAAGACCCTCTGGGCTCTTCTCGACTCAACACTTCTCTTGTGGACCTCAGGTATCAAATTGGCCCGCAATAGATCAGCTAAAATCTTCGAATCTCGCTTGTCTGTCTTAATCTTTGCCCTAGCAATGGATTTTATCTCCTTCGAATGAGCAAGCTTTACCTCTACCCCAAGCCCTTCCAGCATATCTACCATCACATAACTGGCCCGGCCAGCCTCAATGACAGCTCTAATCTCTTCTTCAGTATTACCAATGAATTCTTCTACCTCCCTACGATAATTTAGGACCCTTCCCGACTTTAAAACCTTACCTTCTTCATCCATTATCGTCAGATGTGAGTATTGCTTATGATGGTCAATTCCCATATAATTCATTAACGCACCTCCTTGATAAGATTTTTTTAATCTCTCAGGCAGTCTATCACACAATAGACTCCCGGAGGAGGTGCATCACATCATCATAGAAAATGCTTACTTTTTTACAAATATTCTTGACAGGATTTTTAAATTGTGATTTACTGAAAGGTAATTTTTTTCTACATATTTCCTATAGCGATTATAGGAAATTCAAGTCTTTATTTTATTAAGGTTAAATCCTATGAGAATTAACATTTCCCAGCGAAAAATTAGAGACAGCTTTGTTCTTAAAGTTCAAGAATTAAGTGGCCAAAACCTTCTGGCTTGTTATCAATGTGGCAAATGCTCAGCCGGCTGTCCAGCTGTCTCTCAAATGGACATCCTTCCCAATCAAATAATCCGTTATGCCCAATTAGGGCTGAAGGAAGAACTTCTCCAGTCAAAAGCTATCTGGATCTGTGCTTCTTGTTTTACTTGTAATGCCCGCTGTCCCAAAGGAATTAATATTGCTGAAATAATTGAGGCTATAAGGCAGATTTTACTTCGCAAACGGGAAGATTACATCAAAATCAGAAAACTTTCTGACAAAGAAAAAGCTGACGTTCCACCCATTGCCCTTATCAGCAGCTTAAGAAAATTTACTTCTTAATTATATGATTTATATTTCAAGATTACTAAATCAAACAAGGAATCATAATGAAGATAAGTTATTACCCTGGATGTACCTTAAAAAGCAATGCTAAAAATTTTGAAGAATCAGCTCTTTGTTCCTTGAAAAGATTAGGGGTGGAAGTTGAAGAACTTCCGCGTTGGAACTGTTGTGGAACTGTCTTTTCCTTAGCCACAGATGATCTGATTCATCACGTGGCCCCCATCCGCAACCTGATTCGAGTTAAAGAAACCAACTCAAACCAAGTAATGACTCTCTGCGCCATGTGCTATAATACTCTAAAAAGAGCTAATGAACGGGTTAAATCTGATCCTGAAAGCCTAGATAAAATAAATAAATTCATGTCTCGAGAAGAAATAGATTATCAAGGTGATGTCAAGGTTTATCATCTATTGGAACTGCTTAGAGATGAAATAAAATTTGAAAATATAAGCCAGAAAGTAGTTAAACCCTTACAAAATTTAAAAATCGCCAATTACTATGGCTGCCTTTTAGTCAGACCCAAAGAAATTGGACTGGATGATGTTGAAAACCCAACCATCCTGGAAAAACTAACTAGTGCTTTAGGTGGCCAGGTAATTGATTTTCCGTACAAAACGGAATGCTGCGGTGCTTATAAGACAGTGGATGATCCAGAGATTGTAGCTGAGCGAACTTTTCATATCCTCACTTCAGCCCAAAGCCATGGGGCTGATGTAGTAGCTCTAAGCTGCCCTCTTTGCGCTTTTAATCTCGATAACCGCCAGCGAGAAACAGCCCAGAAATATCCGGAATTTAAAAATATACCTATCCTCTACTTTACCCAATTAATGGGCCTGGCCCTGGGCTGTCCAACCAAGAATTTAAGATTCGATCTTCACTATATAGATCCTAAGCCTATTTTGAAAGAAAAAGGACTGATTTGAGGAACCAATGGTCTACTTTGGAGATTTAAAACCAAAAAAGGGCAAAATTCATATCATTAAAGACCGCTGTAAAGGCTGCGGCTTCTGTGTCGAATACTGCCCCAATGATGTTCTTGAATTGTCTGATGAATACAATATCAAAGGCTACCATCCACCCTTTGTTAAGAACGGAGATAAATGTGTATACTGCCAGTTATGTGAGACAATATGCCCTGAATTTGCTATTTTTGTGACACTCAAGAAAGAGGAGGAAGAAGGTGAAAAAAGTGAAAACCGACCCTAAAGGAGTTTTAACCGGGGCCCATTATTTAGACGGTGACTATGCTCTGGCCGAGGGAGCTTTAGCTGCTGGTTGTCGTTTTTTTGCTGGCTACCCTATTACACCTTCCACTGAAACGGCTGAAAGATTTTCAGCCAGGATTCCTTTGGTAGGAGGAGTTTTTATTCAGATGGAGGACGAGTTGGGGTCAATAGCAGCTTTAATCGGGGCTTCCTGGGGAGGGAAAAAAGCGATGACTGTTACCTCCGGTCCCGGTTTTTCGCTGATGATGGAAAATATTGGCCTGGCCTGCATGATGGAAACACCTCTGGTTATTGCCAATGTCCAAAGAGGAGGACCTTCCACAGGCTTACCCACATTAACCGGCCAGCAGGATATGATGCAAGCTAGATGGGGTTCTCACGGTGACTATGAAATCATAGCCCTCTCTCCTGATTCTCCTCAGGAGTGTTTTGATCTTACGATTGAGGCTTTTAATTTATCTGAAACATATCGTGTTCCAACCTTTGTCATGACTGATGAATGTGTTGGCCATATGACCGAAAAAGTAGTCATCCCCCCGGCTGAAGAAATAGAAGTGGTTGAAAGAAAATGGTACACCGGACCTAAAGATAAATATTTGCCTTATAAGCTGGATAAAGATGGCATTCCTTTTATGGTTAAAGCTGGTGATGGCTATCGCTTTCATACGACTGGTCTTACCCGTGACGAAAAGGGCTATCCGGTTATAAACGCTGAATGTCAGGATGTCTGTGTCCGTCATTTGGTGGATAAGATCAAAATGAACGCTGATAAAATTATAAAAATTGAAGAAGAAGACACCGATGATGCTGAAGTAATCGTCCTCTCTTATGGAATTACTTCCAGAGTTTCCGTCAGGGCTGTCCAGAAAGCCCGAAAAGCGGGCATCAAGGTGGGCACTCTCAGACTGATAACAGTTTGGCCTTTCCCCGAAAAAAGAATTAGAGAACTAGCTAAAAAGGTAAAAGCCTTTGTTTTTCCTGAGATAAACTATGGCCAGGTTGTTTATGAAGCTGAAAGGTGTGCGGCTGGACAGGCACCTGTTATTCCTGTTCCTCATTTAGGCGGTTGGGTCCATAATCCAGAAGATATTTATAAGGCCATCAAGGAGGCTGTCAAATGAAAGAAGAAGAAAAAATTCAACCTAAAAATCCCATGGAAGAATTCTTAAGGATGGACAGGATTCCTCATATCTGGTGCCCTGGCTGTGGTATTGGCACAGTAGTTACCTCTTTTGCTGAGGCTTTACGCAAGAGCGAATTAGACTTGGATAAGGTAGCAGTTGTCTCCGGCATCGGCTGTACAGGCAGAGTGGCTGGTTATATAAAGCTTGACTCCTTCCACACCACCCACGGCCGAGCCATTCCTTTTGCCACTGGCCTTAAGCTGGCCAACCCTGACTTAAAAGTAGTCGTTTTCAGTGGAGATGGTGATATTGTGGGTATTGGTGGCAATCATTTTATCCATGCTGCTCGCCGCAATATGGATATTGTAGTTATTTTAGTCAATAATTTTAATTATGCCATGACTGGCGGCCAGGTAGCGGCCACTACTCCTATCTCCGCCAATGCCTCAACTGCTCCCTATGGAAACTACGAATATCCTTTTAACCTTCCTTATTTAGCTGAAGCGGCCGGAGCCACTTATGTAGCCCGCTGGACAGCTCTCCATTTAAGAAGAGTTACTAAATCCATTCAAGAAGCTTTAGCCAAGAGAGGTTTTTCTTTCATCGAGGTTATAACTCCCTGTGTCACTCTTTACGCCCGACGCAACCGTCTGGGAGATGGCCTTAATCTCCTCAAATACTACCATGATCTTTCTGAAATACAGCATGGAGCTGACACCAGAACCCTCGATATCAGTTACCAAGGCAAGCTTATTGTCGGTAAATTTGTTGATAAAGAGAAACCAACTTTTCTGGATGCCATGAACGAGCATTTAAGTAAAGTTTTGGGAGATAAATATCAAGCCTACGGAGTTAGTCATGACTGAAATAAGGTTTTCTGGTTTTGGAGGACAGGGAATTATCCGCTGTGGTCTCATTACAGGCAAAGCCCTCTCCATTTATGACAACAAGAATGCAACCATGACTCAAAGTTTTGGGCCAGAAGCCCGGGGAAGCGCCTGCAGTTCACAACTGGTTGTTTCCGAAGACAGGGTGCTTTATCCTTACATAACTCGTCCAGAAATCCTTGTTTCTATGTCTCAGGAAGCATACGAAAAATATGAACCAGAACTGCGTGATGACGGCCTGCTAATCATCGATAAGGATTTGGTTAAAGCCAAACCACTTAGAGGAAAAATCAAACTCTATGCTATACCTTCCACCAGATTTGCTGAAGAGCTGGGCAACAGGATAATTGCTAATCTGGTCATGTTAGGTTTCTTTACTGCCGTCACCAAGATAGTCTCTCCCGAAGCCATGAAAAAAGCTCTACCTGGCCTGGTACCCGATAGATTTCTGCAATTGAACATGAAAGCTTTTGACAAAGGATACGAATACGGACAGAAAGTCTTAGCTGAAGAAAAGGCAAAATCAGTGAAAAGTAAGAAGTGAGGAGTAAGGAGTGACTTGTAAGCAGTAAAATATAATAACTGAAAAGTGAAACATAAAAATCAAGAAATAAGATATAAACAGGGATGAGAGGAAGGAAATGAAAAGGACAGGAGTTTTTGTCTGTCATTGTGGTATTAATATTGCCGGGACGGTAGACGTCAAGAAAGTAGCCAAAGAGCTATCTAAATATCCTGGTGTTGTTTATACCGAAGATTATGTCTATATGTGCTCTGACCCTGGCCAGAATCTTATCGCTAAAGCAATTAAAGAAAAAAATTTGGATAGTGTGGTGGTGGCTTGTTGTTCCCCCACTCTCCATGAATCAACCTTTCGAAAAGTATCGAAGTCGGCTGGGCTTAATCCCTTCCAATGCGAAATTGCCAATATCCGCGAACAATGCAGCTGGGTCCATAAAGACATGGAAAAAGCCACACCTAAGGCTATAAAAATAACCAAAACCATTGTCGAAAAAGTCCAAAAAGATGAATCTTTAGAACCAGTGGGTATTCCGGTTACCAGCCGAGCCCTGGTTATTGGCGGCGGAATTTCAGGCATTCAAGCTGCTCTTGACCTGGCCGATGCTGGCTATGAAGTGGTTATGGTCGAGAGGTCACCTTCTATTGGCGGCCATATGATTCAGCTTTCAGAAACTTTCCCTACCCTTGACTGCTCCCAGTGTATTTTAACGCCAAAGATGGTTGAGGTTTCTAAGCATCCTAAAATAAAACTTCTGACCTACAGTGAGGTTCAAGAAGTTTCTGGTTATGTGGGCAATTTTAAAGTCAAAATTTTAAAGAAACCTACGTACGTTGACCCAGATAAATGCACTTTATGTGACAAGTGCACTGAGGTCTGTCCGGTAGTGGTGCCTAATGAGTTTGATCTTGGCCTCACCGGAAGAAGAGCCATTTATATTCCCTTCCCCCAGGCTATTCCAGCTACTTATACTCTTGATATCAATGCCTGTCCAGGTTTATTGCCGATTGCTTGCGGCAAGTGTGCAGATGTCTGCGAGCCTCAGGCCATTGATTATGATATGAAACCTGAAATTATCGAAGAAGAAGTAGGAGCTATTATTGTAGCCACCGGTTACGATCTTTATGATAAAAAAAATATGGCCGAGTACGGTTATGGTCAATATGCAGATGTCCTTGATGGCCTTCAATTTGAAAGATTGCTCTCAGCTTCAGGACCGACTATGGGGAAAATACTGAGACCTTCAGACCATAAAGAGCCCAAAGAAGTTGTCTTTATTCAATGTGCCGG
>CAZEQD010000009.1:0-54686 GCA_964514305.1 uncultured Eubacteriales bacterium | reverse complement strand
GGGAAAAAACAGGATTTATGGTGAGACTGAATTCGATGCAGTAATCATCGGTTCAGGCCTCAGAGGATTGAGCTGTGCCGCAGCCTTTGCCCGCAAGGGATTCAAACCCCTGGTGTTAGAGCAGCATTATGTTCCAGGTGGTTATGCTTCGAGGTTTAAAAGACCAGGTGGCTTTGTCTTCGACGTTTCTCTTCATTCGACCACGGTCGGAGAAAGAGGCGATCTCATCCCTGGTTTTCCTGAAATCAAAGAGGTGGAGTTCATGCCTCATCCTATCTTTACCGAGATATCTTCCCTGATTATGACATCCGAGTGCCCCAGAGAAATCTGAAAAAGTATATCGAAACACTGACTGGCTATTTCCCTGACGAAAAGCATGGGATCCAAGGAATCTTCGATGATATGAAAGGCTTATCCCAGGATATCAACAAATATCAGGCTGCTGAAGGGCAGGCCGATATGACTACTTTCCCAAAAGAATTCCCCTATCTATTCAAAAGCTTTAACAAGACCTGGGGAGCTGTAGTGGATATACAAATCAGGAATCCTAAACTCAAGGCCATCATTTCCTCTCTTTGGGGTTACTATGGACTTCCCCCCTCCAAGCTATCCAGCTTCTATTATGCACTTCCAACAATATGGTACCTCACGCACGGAGGATATTATCCTCGGGGCACTTCTCAAAAAATCAGCAGTACTTTTGTCAAATTTATCGAAGATAGAAGAGGTCAAGTAAAACTCAAGACGCGGGTGGAAAAGATTCTGGTCAAAGACCATACGGCCTATGGAGTCAAAACTGCGGATGGGACAAAGTATAAAGGCAAAGTTGTTATTTCCAACGCCAATGCCTTTGATACTTTCCTTACAATGATGGATGAAAGGAATTATCTGAAAGATTATCTGGCTAAGTTTGATAGATACAGCGTCAGTCTTTCCAGTTTTCAGGTCTTTCTTGGGCTGAAAAAAGATTTGGTCGGTGAGTTAGGGATAAAGGACAGCGAGATTTTTTATTTTCCTGGATACGATAATGATGCTGTTTATAAGGTTTTTCTCGAGGCTGATGTGGAAAACTCAGGCTATGGGATAATGTTGTATGATAATATCTACAAGGGCTACTCTCCTGAAGGGAAAAATACCGTCAATATCCTAGTTATGCAAGGCTATAACCACTGGGAAAAGTTTGAAAAAGACTACTGGCAGGGAAACAAGAAAAAGTATCGGGCAGAAAAAGAACGTATGGCCGATGTCCTAATCAAAACAGCAGAAAAGACTGTCCTGCCTGGGTTATCAGAGGCTATAGAGGTCAAGGAGATCGGAACACCATTGACCAATGTGCGCTACACACGGAATTACCGAGGCGCTATTTATGGATGGGACCAAACTATGAACAACACAGGTCCGAATCGTGTTCCTCATCATACACCAATCAAGAATCTGTATCTTTCTGGAGCCTGGACCAAGCCTGGCCATGGATATGGAGGGGTTATCGCTAGTGGACTTGAATGCTTCGCTGAAATCATGAAAAAGTGGTAGAAGGAAGAATCCCAAAATCCATGATATTGGGCATAAGCTCCAAATAATCTTTAAAATTCCTAAAACCGCCATTGTGTTACCTCGGCAAAAGGTACAAAGTTACTTGGCATATTGATCAATAGAAAATTAAACTAGTCAGAAATCTTTTATAATATTAGGGTTTTTTGCTTCCTTTCCACTCCTAATCAAAATTTGGGAGGCGAAGTCGTTTTACCTCCGATGAATAAGGGGGGAAGCGGATCAGCCGGAAAAGGATAGCAGACATTAGTGTAAATTGGAATTCCATAGCCATACATCTGCCAGTTAGAAGGGACTTAAATTTCCGGCCAAGCCCTATCATCATAGTCTGGTATATAAAAATCCAAAATATTTTGACTTTTAGCTGAATTCATTCTTCCGCCAGGGAAAACAGGAGACTTTAAGGCAATTGTCAATAAAAGATTCGAGCCGATAGAGGTCTATATTGGAGGATAAGATAATAACTGTTATTACAGGAATGCTTGTTATATAATATCCCTGGGTTGAAGTGAGGAAGCAGAAGCCTTGAAAATTTGCACCTTTAACGTTAATTCCATCAGGGCCAGAAAGGATCTTATCTTTTCATGGCTGGAGCATCGTCATCATGATATAGAAATTCTCCTTTTTCAGGAATTAAAGTCAGTTTCTGAAAATTTTCCCTATCAAGACTTTGAAAATTATGGCTACAACTGTCAGGTTTCGGGCCAAAAAGGATATAATGGAGTGGCCATCTGTTCAAAACTCCCTCAGAAGAGAATTCTCCAAGACTATATCAGCCAGCATTTGGATGAACAAAAAAGAGTAATTGTTTCAGAAATTAAAAGAATTACATTGATTAATATCTATGCCCCTCGCGGTGGTCTACGAGATACTCCTCATTTTAATTACAAGCTTGATTGGTATGACAAATTTCTCACTTTTCTCCACCAAAATTTTTCACCTCAGACTTATCTTATAATAGCTGGTGATTTTAATGTAGCTAGAGAAGATATTGATGTCTGGGATTCTGATATTTTAAAGGACAGTATAGGAACCATGCCCGAGGAAAGACAGGCTTTCACTAAACTTCTTACATGGGGTTTATTCGACTGTTACCGCTACCTTTATCCTCAACAACAACAATTTACCTGGTGGGATTACATAGGAGGCGCTATCTGGCAGGATAAGGGCATGAGAATTGACTATATCGTCTGTACTAAACCTCTCCTGGAGAAATTGGATAAAGTTGAAGTCGATCTGTGGCCGCGGCGGCGGAGAACACCAACTCCCTCAGATCACGCTCCCTCGATAGCCACTTTCAACTTAAATCTTAAGTGAGAGAACGATTTTCTAGCTTTAAAACCATTAAAGAGCAACATGAAAAATTCATCAGAGAAAGAACCTAAGCCACAACCTCTTCTGTCCATAGTTAATGCCCTTTGCTATTTCATCATCCAACGTCTCAACCGCTTTGTAATAAGAATCGAGATTAATGTCCACACTGCCAATGCTCACCTCAACAACACAGGACGCCTAGAACAATTTATGAGCCCAACCAGAAGGGCTTTCTGCTGGCAGCCTGCTAAACCAGGCAAAACTAGTTTCAGACTTTTTGCCATAGAAGAAAAAAAGTGAGGGCTGTGGTCGATACTCAACTCCAAATGAAAGCCTTTGAGGCTGCTTTAGAAAAAAACCTCCTTCCTTGGTTGAAGAATGTTCGTTTAATTAAAAAGAACGTCAGACTAGGAGTTTCCGTCCTTGACTAATTATTATAAAAAAAGGGGGAACCTCAAGAGATTTTACCAGAGACAGAAAAAGTATCACTAAAAACATTTGAATTTTCGGCTGGATTACAATATTAATATAGGACAGTTATGAAAAAAGCAGCTATTTTATGCTTAACTTTATTTTTTACACTAATATCAGCCGCCTATCTCCCTGCAGATTCATTCAAACTAATCACTGGCCTCAATCTTCTTAAATACTCCAATCTGGCCGAAGAGAATTTCCAGTGGCGCTATAAACCTGGCTTTTGCGTCGGAGCCGGGTTTGAATTTGACCTTAGAGAAGAGGAAAATTTAGCTATTGAAGTCGACGCCTTGCTTCTCCAAAAACAAGGCAGCAAAGTTTCTACAGAGAACAGCAATGTTCGTTTTGTCTACCACCTTAATAGCCTATGTTTTCCGGCCATGGTCAGATTTAAGGCTAAAGAGCAATGGCCATTTTATTTTCTGGGAGGAGGCCAGCTCTCTTACATTCTTTCTCATAAAGTTGATCTAAAAAGCGGCAGCAAGATTAATCAAGTGGATTTAAAGGAATCAACTAAAAATTTCGGTTGGGCCCTCAGCTTAGGTGCAGGTTTTGAGATGAAAATCAGCAAATACCAGAAATTATTTATGGAAATTAGGTATAACCTCAGCTGGCTGAACCTTCTAAAATTTCCAGAGCCGGATGAAAAAGTCACCAACAACAGTTTGCTTTTTACATTAGGCATCAAAAATTATTGAGTTCTGAGTTATGAGTTCTCAGCTTGTGAAAAAATTTATGAGTTTATTAATCATCATAGTTGCCTCATCTTACCTCTGGGCTGACTTTAAGATTATGACTGGAGTCGATTTATCAAAATATCAGGTCAAGCCTAAAGCAGATAATATTCACTGGCAATATAAATTTGGCTTTTTGGGGGGAATTGGTTTGGGAAAAAATATCACCGATAAAATGTTGCTGGAACTAAATATTATTTTCTGCCAAAAAGGAACTACAGCCAGGCAAAACTTAGGCGAACTAAGGGAAGTAAATTGGAAATATAGATTAAATGTTGTCAGCCTACCTTTGCTGTTGAGAAATAAACTTAAGGAAGGTTCCTCTCCATACTTGGTGGGCGGTCTGGAACTGTCTTCAATCCTTTCTCATTCGGAAAAATTTTCTGATCAGGAGCCTGTCGATATTAAAGAAAATACAGCCACTTTTGATCTGGCTTTAACCCTGGGGGGTGGCTATGAGATTCAACTCCAGGAAGACCTTTTCTTTTTTATCGAAGCCAGATACAGCCATGGCCTTAAAAATATAATTATTTCTCCTTTACCCGAACAAATCTGGAAGACCCAAGCATTCTTGATTTTAATCGGTGTCAGATCTTAGGTCCAAATATTCAATGTACAATTTTGATAAATTATCATCCTATTTTTTATCATAGAGCTCCTAATTCACTTTAGTTATAGAAAAAATTTACTTTTTAATTGGATAACCATTTTGTCTTTATTATTGGCCTTTTCAGGCGACCTTTGGCAGGCAGCCCGCCTTTCTTTCTTTACAAAACACTAATTATACAGCTAGAATGGCTCGGCTGTTTTTTCAGCTTATAATCAGAATTAATTATCTTCATCATCGTGTTAAACTAAAGAGTTATAAGCTTGGAAAAGAGGCTAACCATCCAATCCCAGCTAAACGCATTATGCTGAGCTTTGATGATGGTTTTGAAGACAATTATATATATCCAAGCCTTTCCTGCTCTGGTTAAATACTCATTTAAAGCATTTCTTTCGGTGATTAGTGCCTTTATCGATAGCCAGAAACCATTTCCCTGGATAAATCCATCTAAGACTTGGAAAAATCATAGCACAATTCCTGGGCGACTTCTCAACAGACGACAATTAAAGGAGATGAACCAAAAGGGCATAACCATTTTTATCCGTTCGCCTGAACTATATGGTCTCTATGCTGGCTGACTTTCCCCAAGGGCGAAAAGTAATTGATGTTGGGTGTAGTACAGGAGAAATGCTTGAGGTTTTAGACAAATATAAATTTAAGGCCTTCGGTTTAGATTTTTCCTTCAAAATTCTTGAAGCAATAGCTAAGAGTGAGTTAGGTCACCACTGGCCTTTAATAACCTTTTCTTTCACTTTTCCCCAGTTCCTTGGCTTCTTAACCGACTATGCCCGCACTTTTGCGTCAACAAAGGCCTGAAAATGGAGAAGCTGTCCAGAAGCAAGCTTGTTTTCCTGGGCAGAAGGCACATCGGTAAGTATCAAAAATTATAATAACTTCATTCCTCAACCCATTGGCCTTTGTGCAGTATAGCTTTAGGGAAAAACCTGAAATATTCTTACAGGATTGGTTTCACCCTCATGGAAAGCTTAAACCTAAAATTTAGCCCTCTTTGCAGCCAGATTTACGAAACCTGATCCTAATACATTAGTTCTTGATTTTCTTCAATCCCAGCTCTTTGAGCTGCCTGCCTTCTACTTCTGCCGGTGATTCTGTTAATAGGCACAAAGCACTAGTAGTTTTGGGGAAAGGAATGACATCTCTTATCGATTGTTCCCCAGCTAAAATCATAACAATTCGATCAAAGCCCAAGGCAATACCCCCATGGGGAGGGACTCCATAAGAGAGAGCTTTAAGAAAAAAGCCAAATTTGTCTTCAGCCTGTTTCGGCTTCAAACCTAAAATTTGAAAGATTTTCTTTTGAAGATTCAAATCATTGATACGCAGAGAGCCCCCTCCTATTTCTACTCCATTCAGAACTAAATCATAAGCCTGGGCCCTGACTTGCTCCGGTTTAGTCCTTAATAAGGATAAATCCTCCTCATGAGGGGCTGTAAAGGGATGGTGCATAGCCACCAATCGACCTTCTTCCTTACTCCACTCAAATAAAGGAAACTCAGTGATCCAAGCTAATTTAAATGACTTGTCTTTTTCTAAAGTCTTAGCTGATAATTCCAGCCTCAGTTGGCCCAAGAGACGGCTGACCGCCTCCTTCTCTCCAGCTGCCAGCAGGACTAAATCTGAAGATTCTGCTTCAAAGGTTTGCCATATTTTATTTAAATACTTATCAGACACCTTAAGGGAGGACTTAAAACCATCTGTCTTTTTTACCCAAATAATTCCCTGGACCCCCTGGCTCTGTACCTGCTTACTTATCTTTTCCAGTTGGCTTCGGGAGTAACCACTTCCGCCTTTGATGAGCAGACCTTTGACCGCTCCGCCTTTAGCCCCAGCCTGACGCAAAAACACGGAATCAGAACGAACAGCCAGAGTTGTTAAATCTTCAACTTTGGAGGCTAGCCTTAAATCAGGTTTATCGGTGCCGTAGTTTGTCAATGACTCTTGGTAAGATAACCGGGGAAAGGGACGTTCGAGCCTGACCCCGATTAAATTAAATATTTCAGCCATCATCCCTTCTACTAGCTCAAAAATATCCTCTTGTTTGATAAAACTCATCTCTAAATCAATCTGGGTAAACTCTGGCTGTCGATCAGCTCGCAGATCTTCGTCGCGAAAACAGCGGACAATTTGGAAATAGCGGTCAAAGCCAGCTATCATTAAAATCTGTTTGAAAAGTTGAGGTGACTGGGGCAGGGCATAAAAGCGGCCTTTGTAAATACGGCTTGGCACTAAATAATCCCTGGCTCCTTCAGGCGTAGATTTGGTCAGAAAAGGAGTTTCAATCTCTAGAAAGCCCATTCTATCCAGGAAGTTACGGACCGTAAGAGCAGCTTGGTGTCTGAGTTTTAGGTTATTCTGGAGGGAAGGCCGCCGCATATCCAGGTACCTGTATTGGAAGCGCAGCTCTTCTGAAGCCTGGGGAGGATCAGCGATGACAAAAGGTGGCACCTGGGCTGAGCTTAAAACCTCCAGCTCCTGAGCTTCAACTTCTACCTCTCCAGTTAGAAGCTGAGGGCGGTGTGCTTTATCTTGGCGAGCTTGAACCTTCCCTTTGACAGCCAGGACGCTTTCCATTTTTATTTTCTTGGCCTTAGTTAAAAGTTGTTTATTGTCAGAGAGAACGACAACCTGGACTAATCCCTCTCTATCTCTTAAATCTATAAAAATTAACTTTCCCAGGTCTCTCACCCGCTGGGCCCAGCCAAAAAGAGATACTGTCTGTCCAATATGCTTAACTCGCAGTTGCCCACAGTAGATCCTCTGCTTCCAATCAGTCGTTATTTTGACCGCCATCTTTTTTCCTTCTGTGCCTTTATTAGAATATTCTTATTTTTTAGCCTGAAGAAGAGGGAAGATGTCGTCCAGGCTTACTTCCTGCTGAAGACCTGAAGACATATCTTTCAGCTGGAATTTCTGCTTGCGGACTTCATCTTCTCCAGCAATCAGAACCCACCTTGCCTGCAATTTATTTGCCCGAGCTAGCTGGCTTTTCAGGCTGCGTTCTTTATATTCTATCAGACACCCCACTCCCTGTTGACGCAACTTGCGGACAGCTATCATGGCCTGTTTTCTAGCCTCCTCCCCTAGATAGGCTACATAAAGGAACTCTTCTGTCTTTTTAGTAAAAGGAACAAGAGAAATCAACCTCTCCATGCCTACAGCAAAACCAATGCCGCACATATCAGGACCGCCAAAGTCATGCATCATATCATCATATCTGCCGCCGCCAAGAATGGCGTCTTGGGCTCCAAGGCGGGAAGAGATAATCTCAAAAGTTGTTTTCGTATAATAATCTATGCCTCTAACCAAACGAGGCTCAACTCTATACTTTAGGCCATACAGATCAAGATAAGAGCGAAACCGCTGAAAATGCTGGCTACAATCAGAGCAAAGATAATCGGTGATGAAAGGAAAACGGGCAGAGACTTCTCGACAGGACTCAACTTTACAGTCAAAAATTCTTAAGGGATTAGTCACTATTTTCCTTTGACAGTCAGGACAAAGAAGGTCGCGAGCAGCTTCTGCTTGCTCTCTTAACTTTTTAAGATAGAGTGGCCGACACCGCCTACACCCAACAGAATTGATTAAAATCTCAATCTCAGAGATTTGAAGTCGATGGAGAAGAAAATCAGCCATTTCTACGATTTCAGCATCAACGGCTGCATCTTGTTCACCAAAGATTTCAATATCCATCTGATGAAACTGTCGATAGCGGCCTTTCTGGGGCTTATCATAACGGAACATGGGTCCTATATAATAAAAGCGAAGTGCCTGGGGTTTAAGGTAGAGCCGCTTTTCTATTATAGCTCGGACTACAGAGGGAGTATATTCAGGCCGTAAGGTTAAAGAGCGCCCTCCTTTATCTTTAAAAGTATACATTTCTTTAATCACTATATCTGAACTCTGACCTGTCCCCTTCTCAAAAAGCTCAGTAGCTTCGAAAATGGGAGTACGAATTTCTCTATAGCCATAAAGCTCAAAAATGCACTTGGCCTCAGCTTCTACAAACTGCCACTTTCTGGCCTCTTGAGGCAGGATATCTTTAGTGCCTTTTATGGCCGCAATCCGCTTTTTATTTTTCATTTCTCAGCGAATACTCCTATCTTTCGGAATTTTTGATACCTTGCTGCTAATCTTTCTTTTGCAGTTTTCATCTCTAATCTTTTAAGAGTCGAATTGAGCTGTTTATCGACATTTTTGAAAGTCTGGAGAGGATCAATATGAGCCCCACCAGGAGGTTCAGGGATGATTTTATCAACTATCCCCAAGGCCAACAAATCCTGAGCCCTAATCTTCAGATTCTCAGCTGCCTGAGCTACAGCTGATTGATCTTTCCAGAGAATGGCCGCGCAGCCTTCTGGAGAAATAACTGAGTAGAAAGAGTATTCAAGCATCATAATAACATCACCCACACCTATGGCTAAAGCACCGCCACTGCCTCCCTCGCCGATGACAATATTAACAACAGGAGTATCAAGCTGGGAGATCACTTTAAGATTGTGAGCAATAGCTTCTGCTTGTCCTCTTTCTTCTGCCTGGATTCCTGGATAAGCTCCAGGGGTATCAATAAAAGTTACTACTGGACGCCCAAATTTTTCTGCCAATTTCATCACTCTCAAAGCCTTACGAAATCCCTCAGGGTTGGGCTGGCCAAAATTACGCTCTATTCTCTCTCTTGTGGTTCTGCCTTTCTGATGACCAATAAAAGCAACTGAGCGCCCTCGGTAGAAGCCAAAGCCAGCCACCACCGCCGGATCATCGCCTCCCTGGCGATCACCATGAAGTTCCATGAAGTCCTCGGTCAGATAATTAATATAATCCAAAGTATAAGGTCTTTGGGGGTGGCGGGCTATCTGGACAATATGTAAAGCTGTAAAAGAGGGCTTTATTGCTGCCCATTCCTTCTCAATTTCTTTCTTTATTTGAGTTATTTTTTCTTTATTAGATTTTTCAGGACTTTCCTCAATCTCTTTTAGCTGCTGACGGAGCTGAACTATTATTTTTTCCAACTGGTAAAAATCTTTGTCTGTTTTCATTTAATTAGAAAGATACCTTATTTTTTACCCGTTTATTCTATAGACTTGTCTGATTCAATGTCAAGCTGAGCTGGCAGGATTTAAAACATCATTCTCCCCAATTAGGCAGGACCTCGTCTCCTACACCTTACGTTTTCCGTCTTCCTGTCTGAACACGGCCCACTGAGGACAGCAGGCCCTACAGTTTCCCATTTTACGTTTTACTGTTTACGCTTCACGCTTCACTTTTCACTTGTTTTTCACCTTGCACATTGCATATTTTACTTTTTACTTTTTACTTTTCACTTTTCACGGTTCATTACCACCCGCAGCTTTTGAGAAGGAACTGAAAGACTGTTAAGATTCCCCTGATTGTCAGTGTCAATTATAATTTCTACCCCCCCTAATTTCATAATCAACTGGCAGGGATTATCTTCTTGGGGCTCTAAGGTAAACGATGTTTCCAGCTGAGGAATAATGTAAGCTGAAAGCTCAACTTTTTCCTGAAGAGAGCATCCTAATTTTTTGGTCAAAACGAGATAAGTAGAGAAAATAGGGTTAGGCAGAAGGAAGGCGTTTCTTTTAATTTTTACTTTGGTTTTCCTCTCCTGGCCAGCTACTTTGAGTACATTCTCCACCTCTCCCTCAGAGATATTACTGACAACTTCCTGCTCAGCTCCGCTGATAGACCCTTTGAAATAAAAATATTGGGCTATAAAATTGCTGTCCAACTTAAGAGTTAATTTTTCTATTTCCATAGTCGTCGGTTTATTCAGGCGACCTCTGACTGAAAGCAAATAATCTTCCCCAGTTTTCTCCCAGTTATATTCCTCATAGCCTACTTTCTCTTCCATAAAATAGATGGAGAGGACACCTCGTTCAACTTTGGGTTGAGCAAAGCTGACCCAAGCTAGGAAGAAAAAGATCATAAGGAGGAAAAGAATTAAAAATAAAATTATTTTCTTAATCATTCGACAACTCTCTTTTTTTAGTCAACGATGACGGCTGTACCATAAGCCAGTATTTCCGAGGCACTCTGGATAATCATAGAAGTGGAGAAACGGATATTGATAATGGCATTGGCTCCTAGCCGCTCTGCTTCTTCCACCATCCTGTCTAAAGCTTGTTCTCTAGATTCAGCCATCATTTTTGTATAATCGCTTATTTCTCCGCCGACTATCTGGCGCAGGAAAGCCATAATGTCCCGTCCCAAATGACGGGCTCGGATAGTATTGCCTTTAACTAACCCTAAATTTTTTTTAATCGTCTTGCCTGGGACAAAATCAGTATTAACCAAGATCATTTTTCTACCTCCTTATAGCGTTCCCTCCTTCTGATAAATATACGCTCTCTTATTATGGAAACCAACAGAATTACAATTCCTGCCAAAAAAACCAGTATACCCACTTTATCTTTTACCCGCATCTCAGCCTTGCTAGTCACAATCTGCCCCATTATTGCTCTTTCTCTAAGCATAGATAATTAACTCTATGTAATATTACTGTTTCAGATGGGATATTATTCATTTTTTTATCTTTTATTTTTCAGCCTCTGCCTGACTACTTCATAAAAAAAGATAGCTGCAGCGGCAGCTACATTGAGAGAGGATATCTTTCCCAAAAGAGGGATAGAGAGAATTTTGTCACACTTTTTCTTTATGAGAGGCCGCAACCCTTTTCCTTCGGAACCAAAGACCAGAGCTAAAGGCAGCCTATAATCAAATTCATACCAAAATTCAGAGCGGCCTCCTTCTGCCCCAACTAACCACAAGTCCTCCTTTTTCAAGGCATCCATAGCTCGCGCCAGGTTTTTCACTCTGGCTACTCTGACATGCTCCACCGCCCCGGCTGAAACTGCAGCTACAGCCTCAGTCAACCTTACTGATCCTCTCTCCGGCAGAATTACTCCATCTACACCTGCACCTTCGGCCGAGCGAAGAATAGCCCCTAAATTCTGGGGATCTTCAAGACCATCAAGGAGGACAAGAAATGGATTAGGGGAAGCAGCCAGCAACGAAGAAAAAGGCACATATGCTTTAGCTGCCACCAGGGCTACCACTCCTTGGTGCTCAGAACTCAATCTATCCAATTTCTGCTTGGGAACAAAAAAGAGAGGGATATTCTTGGTTTTAGCTGAGTGGATTATCTGGCTAATTTTTCTACTTTTTTTGTCGCGCTGAATGTAAATCTTATTAATTCTCTCAGATGATGACTTCAGCCCTTCCAAGAGCGGGTTAAGCCTGTATATTTTTCCGGAATTATCTTCCATTGCCGCTATACTTTTTTTTTTAATAATATATAACATATCAAACGATTAATGCCAACGAATCGCCAAGTTGATTGCTTTCTTTTTAATAACTGAAACGAATTTATTCTTTTGCAGATGATGAATTTGTTGACTTCATAAATTCTCTTTGTTATAAAATTTCTAGTCAAGTGCAATACGGTAAGGAAAAGTCAGGATGGAGGAAAACAGCCGCTTTCCAAAAGATAAGGCAAGCTCCCCTCTCTCAGCTTATATCAGACAGAGAACAATTTTTTGCTAGTAATATAATCTCTATTTATTTTTTTAGATCAAAGATGCCCACAGAAAAACGTCATTTAAAAGATCGTAGGGCCAGGCCTACTCCAGCTATAAGTCGCTATACTTTGCGGGGACGTCGGCAGCAAACCCGCCGCTGGCAAGAAAGGGATAATTATTATGTTGACCGCTATCAGACACACTATCTAATATTCATTGCTCTGATTATGGTCTTTTGCTTTTTAGATATCTATTTCAACTCTAAAATTCTTCGAGCCGGCGGTTATGAGCTCAACTTGTTCATGGCTGGCTTTATGAAAAAAAACTTCTTTTTAGCTCAGATTTTTAAGCTTGCAATCACTTTTTTCTGCTCAGTTTTTCTTTTGATCCATAAAAACTTTAGGATTTTAGGTAAAATAAAAACTCACATTTTTATTTATGCCATTTTTTGTCTTTATTTTGTTTTGGTTGTATATGAGTCCTACGCCCTTCTTTTAATTTAAATTTCCCCTTTTAATAGACAACTTCCAATCAATTTGGCTGGATGTTGACAGATAAAAAAATGTTGAGTCTCAACCAGATTTTTTCAGGTTCGGGGAGCTCTTATCCAGTTGCCATTCCAGTTTACCAGATCCTTCTCAAAATCAGCCATAGTTGAGACCTTGAACAGGCCGGCTTCTCTGTTGTTGGGATCAAAGGTAAAGCCTTCCTCTTTTCCGTAGCGACCATAAGAAATTATGAGAAAATCGCCATCACTAACCATTTCTTGGTTAAAGCCGCTATAGTGAGCCACCGCCTTACCTGAATAAACAACTAAGGGATTACCCCAATGATCTTGGGCAGGACAAGTGGTCAAGTATTTCTCGGTCAGAGCTTTAACAAAAGCATTACCAGGCGTCAGGGGTCCGTCCTGGACTCCGGCTGCGGGAGCAACATCATTTTCTGCTATATATTCAAGGCAGGCTTTGGCAATGGTGTTGATATCTTGCATGGTCCCAATCTGTTTCCCATTCTGGATTTTCTGAATGACGTTGGGAGTGATCAGAGCGGCCAAAATGCCGATAATAGAAACCACAATTATCAATTCAAGAAGGGTAAATCCTCTTGTTATTTTCATCATTCTGCTCTCCTTTATTTCATTGCCTAACTCTAAATTTTCTAAAATTATAGCACATCATTAATTTTATATCACTTCCAGCCCGAAATAAGCAATTATCCCTAAAATTTTAGATTCGACGCTTCTTCTGGCTAAGGGGAAAGAAACTTAAAAAGCTAGCAGAAATATTCAAGTAGCTCAGCTACCCGCTGAGCACAGTTTTTGATAGGGCGGGGAAAATCCAGGCGCGAGCCTCCTTCAACTAAAGGAATAAATTTATCAAGTTCCAAGCCCGAAGCCCTGGCCGTTAAGGCCACCCGAAGAGGGTGATAAAGTTCTCTACCTTTGGCTCCAGTCTCGTCCCTTATCTCTCTGGTTATAGCTACAAACCGCTCATAATCAAATCGGCCGTATTTAGATATTTTCCGGGCAAAAATGCGGATAACTTTTAAAGCTCCTTTGGCTTTCAGGATAGCTAAAGCCTCTTCATTAAGGCTGTTCGCTGAAAATTCAAAAAAAAGACCAAATTCCCGGGGAAGATCAGCTAAGCAGTTAACTCCTTCCACCAGACAGTCCACCGCTTTGGCCAGCCATTGCCAATGAGCTGTAGTCATGGCCTCAGGCAAAAGTTTTGCTTGCTTTAAAAACGGATAGGCATGGCGGGCTTTTTCTTGAGGACTAAGCCGTTTTAGATGCTGGCGGTTAAGCCAGTAGAGTTTATTATAATCGAAGATAGCCGAGGAACGGCTGACCCTTGTCAAATCAAAAAGGGTCACTATCTCTTCTCTACTCAAAACTTCTTGACCCTCTGGAGGAGCCCAACCAAGAAGGGCTAAATAATTAAAAAGAGCTGAGGCTAAAATTCCCTGCCTTTTAAATTCAGCTACAGCCGTGGCTCCATGCCGCTTACTCAAGCGAGCCCCATCTTTACCCATTACCAAAGATAGGTGAGCAAACTTAGGTGGAGCCAAGCCCAAAGCTTGATAGACAAGAAGCTGTCGTGGAGTATTAGAGATATGATCTTCGCCCCTAATCACATGGCTTATCTTCATCAAAGCATCGTCAATAACCACAGCATAATTGTAGGCTGGTAGCCCGCTGGAACGAACGAGGATAGGATCGCCAATGAGCTTTAAATCAAAGTTAAGCTGACCTCTTACCAAATCGCGGTAACTAACAGTCCCCTTAGGAGGTGTTTTCAAGCGGATGGCTGCTTTCTCTCCAGAGGCCACTCTCTGTTCAGCTTCTTGTCTGGGAATATGGCGACAACGGCCGCTGTAAATAGGGATGCGGCCTGCAGCCAGATCCTCTTTTCTTTCCTTTTCCAGTTGTTGGGGGCTACAAAAGCAATAATAGGCTTTTTCTTCCTGTAAGAGGCGTTGGGTATAATCATTATAAATAGGCAATCGTAGTGATTGGCGATAAGGGCCATACGGGCCGCCAATATCCGGCCCCTCATCCCAGTTCAGTCCTAGCCATTGAAGCTCTTCCTTGAGCATAGTTTCGTATTTTTGGGCTGATCTGGCTACATCTGTATCTTCAATTCTAAGGATAAACACTCCGTTATGCTGGCGGGCAAACAACCAGTTAAAAAGTGCTGTCCGGGCATTGCCCACATGAAGAAAGCCTGTGGGACTGGGAGCAAAGCGAACTCTAATCTCAGCCATGAGTCCTCATCTTAATCTTGAAGGCCAAAGGAGTCAAGCTGAAGTCGAGCTAGCAAAAAACATTCTCCTGCAACCTTTTACCAGGTAACTGCGTATATAAAGGTGAGAGACATAATAAATGAAAAAGGAGAAAACAATGAATCTTATAGCTAAATTAGCCATCTTCCTCGTAGCTGTCCTCCTCACTTTTTTGGCTTTCAATTTGATTGCCTCTTCAGGGGCGGTTGACATGTTGAAAGTAGGCAAGAAGGCTGGTTACGAAATTATTGCCAATGTCTTGGCTAACTCAGATACAGCTTCTCATTCCTCCCTCAAAGCCAAAGGATGATATTAGGAACCAGAGTAATGATGAATACTGTTATAAGCAAGCTTTGGAATTGGTTGATAATCGACTTTGAGAGCTTATTGCTCACTATTTCCAGAGGCAAATTAAGCCTTCTTCAGCCAATTGCGGCCAGTTAAAAGGCTGCAGTTTTTTCCCAAAAGAGAAACTGCAGCCTTTTTTTTATGCCTTCCCGGAGAAAGCCTTTCGGCTTCAATCAACTATTTTCCCCTTCTATTTTCACCAAGGCCAATGCCCAACAAGCGATAGCCTTCCCCCGCCCGATTTCCCCTAATCCTTCGTAAGTTTTGGCTTTGATGGACAAATTCTCCTCTGTCAATTTTAAGATTGGGCAAAGAGACTCCTTCATCTTAGGGATAAAAGGAGCTAACTTAGGTTTTTCAGCTATAATAACAGTGTCTATATTCATTATAGTGACTTTTTTTGTCTCAAGCTTAACCATAGTTTCTTTCAACAAATCAAGACTGCTTCTATCCTTATACTGAGGATCACTATCAGGAAACAGCCGGCCGATATCCTCCTCTCCACAAGTTCCCAACAAACTATCTATGATAGCATGAATTAAACAGTCACCATCAGAATGTCCTGCCAGCCCTTGAGGAAAAGGAATGTCCACTCCTCCCAAAAAAAGTTTTCTCCCCTGTTGAAGACGATGAACATCAAAACCTAAGCCAGTTTTATAGCCCACTTAATACCTCTGCCAGTTTAAGATCTTGAGGGGTAGTTATCTTGATATTCCGCCAGTCGCCCTTAACTATAGCCACCTTTTTCCCCATTCTTTCCACTAAAGCGGCTTCATCTGTAGCATAATACCCTTCCTCCTGGGCCTGCCTTAATGCTTCCTCTAACACAGAATAAAAAAAGCCTTGGGGAGTTTGGACTCTGACTAACGGCTCTCTATCCAGAGTAAACCCTACTTGCCCCCTATCCACAACCTTTACTGTCTCTTCTATGGGCAGAGCGGGTACAGCCGCCTGCCACTTGAAGGTGGCTTCAATAACTCGGCTGATAAGGGAAGGGGTGACCAATGGTCTAACGCCATCATGAATAAGGATGACAGCGGAAGCTTGCGAATCAATACTATTTAAACCCGCCCAGACAGAATCCTGCCGTTTCGGCCCTCCCTTAACTACGGCTTTCAATTTCTGAAAGCGGCCAACATATCTTCTTATGTCTGCCTCATCTCTGACCACTAGGATTATGCCATCCACCTGGGGATGGATGTCAAAGATCTCCAGCGACCAATCGACCACTGCTCTCCCTTTGAGGGGAACGAATTGCTTTGCTCTGCCAAAACGACTGCCCTCTCCAGCAGCAACAATTATAGCTTCCACCTTTTTCATTGATTTTCTTCGTTATACCGGCCGAATATCATTTTGCCCACCGTAGTCTGAAGAACGGAGGTCACGGTTATATCCACCGTCTGCCCTATCATCTTTCTTGAATTATCGACGACGACCATGGTCCCATCATCTAAATAAGCCACTCCCTGATCCTTTTCTTTGCCTTCTTTAAGAATAAAAACTTTAATCGTTTCACCGGGCAACACAACAGGCTTTAAAGCATTAGCCAATTCATTGATGTTAAGGACCGGTATTCCCTGTAATTGAGCCACTTTATTGAGATTAAAATCATTGGTTATTATTTTAGCATCAAGATGCTTGGCCAGCTCAATAAGTTTGGAATCCACATCCTTGATCTCGGGAAAATCCATCTCAGAAATGACGACTGAAACCTGCGAAGATTTTTGAAGACGATCGAGAACATCTAGGCCTCGCCTCCCTCTCTGACGCTTAATGCTGTCAGCAGAATCAGCCACCAACTGGAGTTCCTTGAGGATAAACTGGGGCACAACCAGCTGTCCTTCAATAAAAGCCGTATCACAAATATCAGCAATGCGTCCGTCGATAATAACACTGGTATCCAGGATCTTATAACTTCTACCTGTATTTTTCTCCTGGAAAAAACTGAAAAGATGAGCAGGGTCTAACCATTCATATTTCTGGGTGCCAACTAAAAATCCAATATAGGGCATGATAATCAAGAAAAAGATGCGGATAAAATGAGTAGTGGCATTATCTTGAGCAATGCTCTTATAAATAGCTCCTAGGCCCCATCCTAAAAGAACCCCGGCAAAGGTCCCCAAAGTGGAGCTCCAGATAATTTTAAACTGACTTTTCCTAATCCTCGTTTCAAGATATGTAATAACAACGCTTAATAAAAAACCAACAATAGCTCCTTGGTAGCGGACTAAGCCAAAAGGGGGGAAAAAATAGCCAGCTAAAGTAATGGAAGCAATGACTAAAAAACGAAAAACAAAAATACCCATAATTTATAGCCTTTATAATATATTTAAAATAAAATATTAACCGCCTCTCTTAAATTTTTAACCGGTAATAACTGGAGATCAGGAAGCCGGCCAGCCTCAAGGCCAACCTGATTACCTTCAGGCAGAATAACTCTTTTAAAACCAAGAGAATCCGCTTCTTTTATTCTGGCCAATGGCTGACTGACTGAACGAATCTCCCCACTCAGACCCACTTCTCCGAATAAAGCTACATCAGCCGCCACCGCTTTATTTTTCAAGCAGGAAACAACGGCCATAACCACCCCTAAATCTGCAGCCGGCTCGTCGAGAGAAAGCCCGCCAGCCACATTAAGATAAATATCTTGACCAGCAAAACTAAAGCCAAGTTTCCTCTCGACAATGGCCAGGAGCATTGAGCTTCGGAAATGATCAAGACCAATAGTCATCCGTCTCGGATTGCCTACAAACAGGGTAGAAGAAACTAGAGCCTGGATTTCTGCCAGAAAAGGCCTTGATCCTTTGATAGTACAGACAACCACGCTACCAGCTGCCTGGCTGGGCCTTTCTTTCAAGAAAAAAGCAGAAGGATTGGCAATAGCCTTCAACCCTTCACTTCCCATTTCAAAAATAGCCAATTCTGAAACAGGACCAAACCTGTTTTTCAGTGCTCTGAGTACCCGGTGGCTATGATCCCTTTCTCCTTCAAAATAAAGGACCACATCAACCATATGTTCCAATGATTTGGGACCAGCTAAAGAGCCCTCTTTAGTTATGTGGCCAATAAGAAAAGATGAAACCTCATTTCTTTTAGCTAAACGGAAGACTTGATTGGCTACTTCTCTCACCTGACTTATAGTCCCTGGACTTGACGATAATTTAGAGGAAAAAACAGTCTGAATGGAATCCAGAATAAAAATATGGGGAGACAATTGCTCTGCTTGGCCCATAATCCTCTCAATATTTGTCTCAGCCAAGAGATAGAGATGACCATTCTTTAGTCCCAGGCGGTTACCTCGCATTTTTATCTGTTCTAAAGACTCCTCACCTGACACATAGAGCACTTTCTCCCCCTGCCTAGCCAAGTCACGGCTAACTTGAAGGAGGAGAGTAGATTTACCAATACCAGGCTCTCCTCCGATCAAAACCAGCGATCCTAAGACTACACCTCCCCCTAGCACTCGGTCTAACTCTTCTATTTTTGTTTTAATCCTTACCTTTGGCGTTTCCTTAATATCCTCAAAAAGAAGAGGTTCGCTAGGAGGGAATGAATAAGTAGCTTCTACTGCCTCTTCGACTTCTTCAATTAAGGTATTCCATTGGCCACAATTGGGACATCTTCCCAGCCACTTAGGTGATTGGAAGCCGCAATTCTGACAGATAAAAATGCTTTTAATTTTCATCTAAGACCTAATCCTAAACCGAAAAAAACCTCCCTCTGGGGAACCAGAGAAAAATCATCTATCCCCACCAGTAGATAAATATATTTTGTCACTGAATATTGAGTCCATATCCTGAAATGAGGACGGGGTTGGCGGTTAAAATCATATCCTTCCAGACTAAACCTTAATCTATCTTGTAAGAGATAATAATCAAAACCAAAGCCTGCTTTAGATTCTATAATCCCCACTCGGGGTGAAAACGACTGCCAGCGCCAGCCAGCTTGCAAAGAATAGCGGAAGCGGTCAACCCAAGGATCGCGCACAATTTGGCTCAATAGGAATTTATCGGAGCTCGCCCACACCCTAAAGCTCAGAATTGTTTTTAGCAACCGGCTCTGACCATAGTAAGCAGTTCTTATCCCCCCCGAAAAATGAGTCTTAGACCAAGGCTCCACCAGCCCCTGAACTTTAGAAACGGCAGCTTGAGTCTTATCATAAAGATCAGGATTATTGAGCAGTTTGCCCACACTTCCCTGGCCGCGGTTAATTTTATCCAAAGATTCATTCAATTGTTTTAAGGATTCCTCTGTGTGGTCGATCAAATCCTTAATCCTTTCAAGATCAACTCTAATCATCTCTTTGTTATCTTCAACCGTATTTTTTACAAGGGAGACCAATTCGTCCAAGTTTTCAGAAACCTCATCTACTCTCTGCTCAAATTTCTGAAACGCCCGAGATGAAGCTTGCAAACTCTGGTTAATATCTTCTTTGTTAGTAGCCACAATCTGTCTCAGATCATCAGCCAGAAGAGCTAAATTACGTACGGTTTCTCTAAAATTAAGCCTGGCTTCTTTCCCACCGATTAGGCCCCTCACTTCTTCTCCGACAGCTTTTACCTCCTCACCAATAGATAGCATGAGAGATCCTATCTGGTCAAAGCTCACAGACGGCAGACCATCAATGGTTGCCCCTGGTCGGTAATATTGAATAGTCTTGGCCGGAATTATCTCAATATATTTTTCTCCTAACAGGCCTAAAGCAGCTAAGGTGGCTTTCGAACCTAAAGGAATTTTTACGGCTGGATCTAAGCTCATTAGCACCTGAGCTTGATTGTCCACTAATTGAATATCTTTAACATAACCAGCCTTAACTCCAGCAATTCTAACCACTGCTCTTTTTTCCAAGCCAGCGGCCGAAGTAAATCTTACATACAAATCGTAACCCTGCTTTTTAAATAACACGCTTAAGTCACCAACAATAAAAATAAAAATAGCCAAAATAAACATAGCCCCTGCTAAAAAAAGGCCAATTTTAAATTCTCTTTTCATCTGTTATCCTTATCTTCAACACAGCTCTCTTTTTCTATCATATTTTACCAGTTTTCAATAGGGCCTTCAGCTTCCCCATGAATAAATTGTCTAACCACTGGATTTTTTGTTCGCTTAATCTCCTCAGGTGTTCCGATTTCAATTATTTTCCCTTGATAGAGCATTGCTATTCTATCAGCTACTTTATAAGCACTGATCATATCATGAGTAATTACTACAGAAGTCACCTGCAATTTCTTTTTCATAACGTTGATCAGTTCATTAATAGCATCAGCTCGAATGGGGTCAATCCCGGTGGAAGGCTCATCATAAAGAATAATTTCAGGATTATAGGCAATAGCCCTGGCCAGTCCCACTCTTTTTTTCATACCTCCACTCAGTTCATATGGCATCAGGTTTTCTACTCCTTGGAGTCCTACCTTAGCTAAGCTTGCTTTGACTATCTGCTCTATTTTTTGGGAGGAATAATTAGTATATCTGGTTAAACCAAAGGCAATATTCTGAGCTACAGTCATTGAATCAAACAAAGCCCCTCCTTGGAAGAGAAGGCCGAATTTCCGGGTAATTTGACGCAACTCGTTCTCCTTTAAATGGGTAACCTCCACCCCATCCACATAAATTTCCCCTTTATCTGGTTTAAGAAGACCGATAAGATGCTTAATCAAGACACTTTTGCCCGATCCGCTCTGACCGATTATAACCATAGTTTCTCCCCTCTTAATTTCCAGATTGACACCTTGTAATACTTTGGTAGAACCAAAAGACTTATGGAGGTCAATTATCTTTATCATCACTTTAAAGTTGCTGGCAGGACTTTGCTCAAGAAAAAGTTAACAATCAAAATACTTATACTAGCAATGACTACTGTCCGGGTCGTAGACCGGCCTACTCCTTCAGCTCCTCCTTCTGCTCTTAGCCCTTGCCAACAGCCAATCAAAGCAATAACAATCCCAAAAAAGGCAGCTTTAATCAAGCCACTGACCACGTCCCATAATTCAAGATAGAGGAGAGTGTTGTTGAGGTAAATGACTCTGTTAACGCCCATAAGGATAACATTGTAAACGTAGCCAGCTGCAATGCCTATTATATCTCCATAAAGAGTCAAACAAGGCAACATGAGGAAACATGCTAGGAGACGGGGAACCACCAAGTAGCGATTAGGATCGGCCCCCAAAGAAAAAAGAGCATCAATTTGCTCGGTGATCTTCATTGTTCCTATCTCAGCAGCCATGGCCGAGCCCACTCGCCCTGTAACCATAAGTCCGACCAGGATAGGGATTAATTCCTTAGAAAGGCCCAAAGAGATGATAGGCCCGCCGTATGCTTCCGACCCAGGACCAATATAGCGGTGAAAGCCGACGTACGTCTGGAGGCCAAAAACCAGCCCTCCAAAAGCGGCCGTTAAAGAGACAACCGGTAAAGAGCGGACGCCTATCTCTTCCAGCTGGGCTACTAAGATCTTTTTCTCCCAGGGGCGGCGGAATATGTTCCGCAAAGATTTAAAAGTAAGCAGGCCTAATTCGCCTAATTGCTCAAAAAATAAGGAAATAAGTGAAAGCCTTGGCTGAGGCCACATTTTAAGATTCAAAAGCTCTGTATTCCATATCAGCAAATCTGGCATATTCTCTGATAAAAGCGAGGGTTATCCGGCCGGTTGGACCATTTCGTTGCTTGGCCACATTTATTTCAGCTATGCCCCGCAGATTTTCTTCTTGGGGGCGGTAAAATTCAGGCCGGTAAATAAAAATGACAACATCCGCATCCTGCTCAATCGCCCCGGATTCTCGCAAGTCAGACAATTGAGGAATAGGCTCTCTCCGACCTTTTTCGGGAGCACGACTGAGCTGAGATATGCCAACCACTGGAATCTGAAGTTCCTTAGATAATTCCTTCAAAGAACGAGAAATATAGGACATTTCTTGAGTTCTATTTTCCAACCGACGTCCCGGCCGCATAAGCTGCATATAATCCAGGAATAATAAATCAAGATTTTGCTCCATTTTTAAGCGTCTGGCCTTAGCCTTCATTTCCATCACCGTCAAGGCCGGAGTTTCATCAATAAATATCTTAGCTTTAGAGAGAGCTTCTGCACTTAGTTTCAGTCTTTCAAACTCTCTCTCTCCGATAAAGCCAGTTCTAACCTTTTTGATGTCCAATTGAGCCTCGGCACAAAGAAGTCTGATCATTATCTGTTCTTTAGCCATTTCTAGGGAAAAAAAGCCAACAGAGTAATCGGTCTTCACGCCCACGTAATGGGAGATGTTGAGGGCTAAGGCAGTCTTACCCATTGAAGGCCGAGCGGCAATAACAATAAACTCAGAGTTATGGAAGCCTGAAGTCAGCCCATCTAAATCTCGGAAACCAGTAGGAATGCCTGTGACTGCTTCTTGACGTCCATGGAGGACTCTTATCATCTCTAAAGTAGGCTCAGTTAACATCCCGACTTGAACAAATCCCGGTTTGATCCGCTGTTCAGCTACTTCAATGATGGCTGCTTGAGCTTCATTCAATAGCTGATCAGCATCCTCTTTTTGGGCATAGCTTGAAGAAATAATCTTAGCTGAAGAAAGAATAAGCCTTCTCAACAAAGCCTTCTCTTTTATAATACGGGCATAGTATTCAATGTTGAGGCTTTTGGGAACACCATCCAGAAGAGAGGAAATGTATGAGGCTCCTCCGACTTCTTCCAAATAACCAGCCTTCTGGAGTTCTTCGCTTAAAGAAAGAACATCTACAGGGATGCCTTTATCTACCAAAGCAATGATTTTTTCCAGGATTTTCTGGTTGGCCTCTTTATACAAATCCTCAGAAGAAATAATGGATAGGACTACATTAAGATTTTTGTTGTTAACCAGAATACCACCTAAAACTGTTTTTTCCGCTTCTAAACTGTGCGGCGGGGTTTTTTTTAAAAACATTAAATCGAGTTCCATCATCCTGGCCGATCCAATCTATAATTTTATTTTTTTTCTGCTTTTTCTTTATCTCTACTCTTATTTTCTTCTTCTGGGGCTTCTTTTTCAACCAACTCTTTCTTTTTCTCAGGAACAACTTTCTTCCCGACCTCTTTCTCTTCCTCCGCGGGAGACTCTCCCTCCTTAATTACTTCTATTTTAACCTCTGCTTGCTCGTCATGATAGACCTTTATGGGCACTGCATAATTCCCTAATCTCTTAATGGGTTCATTCAACAGAATTTTCTTTTTGTCGACTTCGATCCCTAATTGGCTGAGGCCATCTCTAATGTCGGTATTACTCACAGAGCCAAAAATAACATCCTTTTCCGCCGCTTTACGGAAAAATGTCAATCTGGTTTGATTAATCTTATCGATAAGCTCTTGGTACGATAGTTTTTCTTGTTCGAATTTTTTTCTGAGTGCTCTCTGTTCCATCTCAATCATCTTCAGGTTAGAAGCAGTAACCTCTAAAGCTAACTTCTTAGGAATTAAATAATTACGACCATAGCCGGGAGCCACCTCTACAATATCGCCCTTGCGGCCTAACTTTTCAATGTTCTCTCTCAGAATTACTCTCATGGCTATCCTCCCCATCAATCTTCTAATTTTAATCGGCTACGAAAGGAAGCAAACCTAGTAATCGGGCTCTCTTGATGGCCCTGGTTAATTTTCTCTGGTGATAAGCACAAGTTCCTGTCACTCTTCGGGGCGATATTTTCCCTCTCTCGGCCACATATCTCTTGAGAATATCCACATTTTTGTAGTCAACTTCCCTAACATTACTTTCACAAAAACGGCAGGTTTTTTTCCTTGGAGAAAAATATCTGCGGCCTGGTCCCTTATCTCCTCTGTGTTCTCTGGCCATTTTTATCCCTCCTTAATCCTTTTTTCAGGCGCTTCTGGCAGGGGTGTTTCGGGGGCTGGCTTTTCCTTCTTTTCTTTCTCTTTTTCGGGAACCGCAGCTTCTTTCTCTCCAGTGCGGGCTTTTCTCTTAAGGCGTATATTTTCTCTCGTCTCCTTTTTAACAGTCAAATAGCGGATAATAGCTTCGCTTTGCTTAAAACGCCTCTCAAGTTCAGTAGGGATATCGGGTTTGCCTTCATAATGGAAAAGGACATAATAGGCTTCCTCGAACTTCTTGATGGGATAAGCCAATTTTCTCTTGCCCCACTCTTCTTTTGCCATCATTTTCCCCTCTAGATTGCTAACGACATCAGCCATATCATCAATTATGGCTTCTGTTTCTTCTTCTGATAAGGTAGGGGCGATTAAAAACACTGTTTCATATTGTCTCATTTATACCTCCTTTTGGATTTCAAGCTCCATCCCAAAGGGAAGGAACAAGGAGCATGATCAAAATACTGATATTTGAGAACCTGGGTATTCCAAATACTATACTCGCAGGTTTCTCCTTTATACCTCTTGTATTTTAAGCTCTTTCGCTCTCCGAGTATTATACATAGTCATAGCCTTCTCAATTTTGTTCTCTAGGATCAAATCCAAGGCTTGTTGAGCTCGGTCAAGACTAAGCTCTAGCTGAGCTTTCTCCTCTGAGCTAAATTGGGAAAGAACAAAAGGTACCGCTTCTGAGCCTGGAGGAAGAGGACCTATCCCAATCCTTATTCTCGGAAATTTAGTAGTTTGAATTTCCTTAATTATAGAGAGGAGTCCTCTATGACTGCCTGCTCCACCTTCTTTCCTAATTCTGATCTCTCCCAAAGGAATAGCCAAGTCATCATAAACGACAATAAGGTTAAAAGGGGCTACCCAGCTTCCTTCGACCATGCTTTTCACAGCCAAGCCACTATTGTTCATGTAAGTCTGAGGCATAGCTAGTAACACCTGTTGTTCATTTCTCTCAACCACAGCTGCTTTTGATAAAAAGATTCTTTTTCTCAACTTTACCTGCCAGCCCTTAGCTACTTTTCGAATAAAAATAAAGCCAATATTATGTCTCGTCTTGGCATATTGTCGCCCTGGATTCCCCAATCCAACCACAGCCCACACACATCACTCCTTCTCTTCGACTTCCTCCTTCTCTTCCTTTTCTGCCTTTTCTTTCTTAATAACCTCTGGTTCTTCTTCTTCGCCAATAATTTCTTCTTCTTTAGCTTCAACTTCAACTTCTTCTACAGAAGGCGCAGCCACCAGGACAATGACTGTGCTAACATCGGTTAAAATCTTTACTCCTTCGGGAGGCACAATGTCTTCTATTTTCAAGGCCTGATTAAGATGGAGCGAACTGATGTCTACTTCTATATTCTCAGGAATACTCTTGGGTAAACATTCAATGTCAACTTCGCGAGTAACAAAATCTATAAATCCCCCCTCGGCCTTGACCCCCGTGGCCTCGCCCTTAAGCACTATAGGCACAGAAACTTGGATGGCTTTATCCATGGCAATTTGAATTAAATCAGCATGAAGAATCTCATCGGTAACTGGATCCTTCTGGATTTCCTTGAGCATAACATTCTTGGTGTCCGAATCGAAGGAAACCTTGAATATCGTATTCTCGCCAGTTTCGGATCGCAGAATTTTAAAAATATCTTTCTTTTCCAACACAAGAGGAACGGGGGCCGATTGAAACCCATAAAGAATGACGGGCATTTTGCCTTGCTTTCTCAAGCGTCTGGAAGCATTTTTACCAAGATTCTCTCGTTTGCTAGCTTTAATCGTAACGGCCATAGCCATCTCCTTCTTAAATAAACAGAGAACTCACAGACTGTCCTTGATTAATTCTCCGTATAGCTTCGCCAAAGAGAGCAGCCACGGAGAGGACAATAATTTTCGAAGACTTCTTATGAGCTTCCTTTATAGGAATAGTATTAGTCACAATTAACTGTTCTAAAGCTGATTTTTCTATCCTATCTAAGGCTTGACCCGAAAGAACAGGATGGGTACAGGCAGCTAAGATTCTCTGAGCACCTTCGGCTTTCAGGGCTTCTATGCTTCTCACTAAGGTGCCTCCTGTATCCACCATGTCATCTAATATAACTACATCTCGTCCTTTTACTTCGCCAATGACATGAAGAACTTGAGCTACATTAGGAGCTGGCCTCCGTTTATCAATAATGGCCAAGGCAGCTTCCATTCTTTTGGCGAACCAGCGGGCTCGTCCTACTCCACCCGCATCAGGCGAAACAATAACCATATTTTTCAACTTCAAACTTTGAATGTAATTGGTCAACACAGGGCCAGCCATTAAATTATCAACCGGAATGGAAAAAAAACCTTGAATTTGAGGAGAATGGAGGTCCATAGTCAATACTCTATCTGCTCCAGAAGCCTCTATGAGATCGGCTACTAAGCGGGCTGAGATAGGCACCCGTGGCCTATCTTTCCAATCCTGCCGAGCATAACAATAATAGGGCAAAACAGCCGTTATCCTCTCCGCTGAAGCTCTTTTAAAAGCATCGATCATTAAAAAAAGTTCCATAAGATGAAAGTTGGCCTCATATGAGCCAGACTGAATTATAAAGACATCTTCACCCCGAACATTTTCATCAATATAAAAATGAATCTCTCCGTCGCTAAACTTTTCTAAAACACACTTACCAAGTTCTATGTTTAAATATTCAGCAATTTCTGAGGCTAAAGCCCTGTTGGAAGTACCACTGAAAACCTTCATCCTTTCTTTCACGCCTTTTCCTCCCTTGATTTTTATCTGGCGATCGTTTCTTCTCAGTTATTGGCTGGGGTGGGAGGATTCGAACCTCCGAATGGCGGATCCAAAGTCCGCTGCCTTACCGCTTGGCTACACCCCATAATTAATGTAAGGCCAGTAACGGTCTCTTGTTATGGTCTCGACCAAATAAATTTGGTAATACCTCTTGGCTTTTTGGTAAGCTACTTCAGCCTTATTCTTGTCTTCAAACAGACCGAAAACAGCTGAGCCCGAGCCGCTTACTAAAGCTAGCTCACAACCTTGACTTTTAATCAGTCTTTTAATACTTCTTAAAAACGAGTAATGAGAAAAAATAACCTTTTCTAAATCATTAGACAAAGAACCAATATTTCTATTCTCTAGAAACTTGTTAATTTTACTTGCTTTAGGTTTTGAAGTCAAGGAGGAAGGGAGGTGTTCATAAATAAACGCGGTCGGGATAGACAAAGGGGGCAGGACAAGCAGACAATAGCGCGGTTTAAGCTCTGGTAAAGGGGTGATAGTATCGCCCCTGCCTACTCCCAAACAAAGACCTCCTTCCAAAAAATAAGGCACATCAGCCCCCAACTTCCTAGCTAACCCTTTTAACTCATTTCTCTTTAATTGCAGTCCCCAAATTTGATTTAAGGTAGCTAGAGTAATGGCCGCGTTGCTGCTACCTCCACCCAAGCCTTTACCCGGAGGAATGCGTTTATGGACTCTGATTTGTATTCCTTCTTTGACTCGCCCTTTTTCTTTAAGCAATAAAGCTGCCTTATAAATTAAATTAGTTTCATCCCAGGCAATTGACTGATCATCCCCTGCAATGACTATCTTATTTGAAGCCAGAGAGCTAAATTCTAAGATGTCATAAAAGTCTATCGTCTGGAAAATAGTTCTTAGTTCATGATAGCCGTCATGGCGTTTGCCTCTAATTTCCAAGCCTAAATTGATCTTGGCCAAGGATCTAACTTTTCTCATTGAGAATCTTCTCTATTTCAGCCCAGCTCTTCTGTTGATAATGACTTAAAAGAGCAAGAGAAAAAAGTTGCTTCTTTAAAGGCTGATTAAATCTTAAAGAAAGAATTTTTAAATGGCCGCTATTCCAGGGATGATGAAAAACAAGGCGTCGGATAACAGATGTATTCTTAAAAAACTCTTGGACTTCAAACTCAAGTTGACCGCGGCGGCCACTGACAATTCTGCCCTGCTTATCTTTTTCAAACAGCCACTCTTGACGCCAATTGCCCCCCTCTTTAGCTATTTCTATTTTTGTCCATTGTCCGCTTAAAAGGGCCATCAACTCATAAACATTCAACCGAAATCCCAGAAATTTATCGATTATTTCCTCCTCTTCTCCCTGCCAATAGATTTTCTTAGAAGGAACAAGAAAAAAAGCTCTTTTCTGGGTGATGATAATTTGATAGAGAGTTCTGCCCAAGAAATTGGAAACATCAAGCAGTCCGTCTCCTGGAAAATAAAAAAAGAAGGAAAACTTAGATCTGACCGTTTGCTGGCTATTTTTAATGCTTAAGGATGCATAACCCTCTAGGCTGTGGAGTTGAGGCGGTGGCGGCCAAATTCGAGGAGGCCTCAGATTGCAACTGATTACCAAACCTATGAGGAGGAAATATATTGTTAGCTGTTTTAGGGCCACCCGTTTTCCTTGCTTTCCCCGTTTTAGGCTAATTTTGGCCTGGCTACTTTTGTTTGAGAGGTGGAGTTTCTTCTTTGTCGTCTGTAAGATTAAAGCCATAGTCTTCTGTCTTTATTGCAGCCTTTTTGCCAGGCGGTGATTTCCCTTTTTCCTGATCTACCAAATGGAAGCCATAATCTTCTGTCTTTATCCTTTTTTGACGTTTTTTCCGAATAAGGGGATAAAATGGTGAGCTAAGGGTTCGGCCAAAGCAAGAAATACATGGATTTAGGATCAAAAGCAAGACGAATATGCCTAAAAGAATCAGGATAACATATGCTCCCCAGCTCATTTCAAACCTCAAACAATATTAATCTCATTTTAATTATTTTCTTATTTCATTATAGGCTCCAATCCATTGATAGTCAATTTTATGCTTTCCTCAGAATCATCCCCAAAACCGTGAATAGTGAAATTACTCACAAAGAAATTAAATTTGGCATCGATTTTCCTCAATCCGAGCCCATAGGTTGGGCGGAGGCTTGGCGAGGATGGAGGAAAAACGCTACCTATAAGTATGAACTTATTCTTTATTAGCTATCACGGTTCTGAGGATGCTTCCACTTCCTCAAGTAAAAAGAAAAAGATGAGAGGTGATGAGGAAAGGGTAAAGGGAAGGAATTAAGGGTCAGGTTTTTTCTTCTACATCTTCCTGAAAATCAGGTATTTTTGATTTTATCTTCTCTTCACCCAAATAAAATCCAATTAAAAAAGCAGAAGAAGCCACTAAAAGGGCCATAAAAGACTTAAAAATGTTTTTTAGCATTTCTTTAAATATTTATCCAAATTGGCGGGAAAAGTCAACCAAAATGCAAAAGTAACCATCAAAAAAAGTAACTATTTCGTCTTGCTCTCAGAGAAAAATATCATTCTCCGGAAATACTTATACTTGTTCTGACAGCGCTCGAACCAAACCTCATCTCCATTTGATTTTCAAGACCCGTTGGGTGTATATTTTCAAAGAGAACTTGCTATGTTAATCGTTCTAAAAAAAACTATAATAATTACTCTAGGGCTAATGATGCTCGCCAGCCTCTCCGCCTCCACCTTAGCTCAGGGCCTTAGAGCTCCTGTTTGGGCTGGTAAATTCTACTCGGCCCAACCCGATACCCTCTCTTCACAGCTGGATGCTTTGTTGGATCAGTCCCAAAAGATAACTTTACCCGGACGAGTGGTTGCTCTAATTGTTCCTCATGCAGGTTATGCTTATTCAGGACCTGTGGCCGCTGCTGCCTACAGTTTGATTAAAGGAAAGGACTATAAAACTGTGGTTATCATCGGACCATCTCATTATTACGGCTTTAACGGTTGCTCTATTTATCTTCGAGGTGGCTATAAAACTCCGCTGGGCCTGGCCGCTGTAGATGAAGAGCTGGCTGCAAAAATAGCCTCCGCTTCTGGCTTTAGCTATATCCCTAAAGCTCACCAGCAGGAACATTCAGTTGAAGTTCAAATTCCCTTCATTCAGAAAAGCCTGCCTCAAGCTAAAATTGTGCCCATTGTTATGGGTTATCAAACAAAAAAAACAATTACCTGCTTAGCAGAAGCTCTGGCTACAGTCTTAACAGGGAGCAAGGTTCTGGTCATTGCATCTACCGATCTTTCCCATTTTTATCCTAAAGATAAGGCCAATAAAACTGATGCCCAAACCATTTCTTTAATTCAAAATTTTAAAACTAATACTCTTTTAAAAAAAATAGAAAGAAGAGAAAACATCATGTGCGGCGGAGGTCCGGTCGTTTCCGCCCTTCTTTATGCCCGCCAACAAGGCTCAGCTAAAGTCAAAATCTTGAAATACTCTGACTCTTCTCAAACCGGCACCTCTCCAGATAGAGTAGTCGGTTACTTAGCTGCAGGTGTTTATTTAGGTCCGGCTGAAGCTGCATTTTCCCTGACTCCCTCCGAAAAAAAAGAGTTGATCCAACTGGCCAGGAGAGCTATCGAACAATTTACACTCGAGAAAAAAATTTTAAATTACCAGCCTCAAAATGCTACACTCCGAACTCTCAAAGGGGTATTTGTAACCATCAAAAAATATGGTCGTCTTAGAGGTTGTATTGGCTTCATCGAACCTATTATGCCTTTATACCAAGCTGTAATCCAAGCTGCTATCTATGCTGCCTGCAGAGATCCCCGTTTTTCTCCTCTTTCGCCGAATGAGCTCAAACATTTAGAAATAGAAATTTCTGTTCTTTCTCCTTTAAAAAAAATAAACAATCCCTCTCTAGTCACTGTTGGAAAACACGGTCTCTTAATTTCCAAAGGAGATAAAAGGGGTGTCCTTCTCCCGCAAGTTCCTGTAGAAAATAATTGGTCCCAAAGCGAATTCCTGGCCCATGCTTGCCTAAAAGCCGGTTTGCCCCAAGATGCCTGGAAGCATGGAGCTGATATTTACGTTTTCGAGGCCATCGTCTTTCATTAATTCATTACTTCGTTACTTTCTAGCTCCAGCCTTACTTGCCAATCTGAATCAGATTGAACTCCTAAAGAAAGTGGAGTGATAAATTTCCGATGTTCATGATTTGGACAACAAAATCTAACTCCAATTAAATACTTTTCTCCATTCCATTATTGGCTATAGGGCAAATATCAACCGCCACTATGGACTTCGGATGGATAACCATCAATATTGTTCCAAATAAATTCTTTAATTATTAGGCATCCCGAAAATTACGAAGATTACTAAAAGTATAATTAAGGCTTTTATTATAAAAGAACATTTGATATAATTGAGTTTAAAAAAATGCCTATTTACGAATACAAATGCTTAAAGTGTGGGTCCTCGTTTGAAATCCTGCAAAAAGTAAATGACCTGCCCTTAGAAAAATGTCCAAAATGCGGAGGCCAGCTGCATAAGGTGATTTCTCCTCCTGCTTTACAATTCAAAGGCCATGGCTGGTATGTTACCGATTATGGGCACCATCATGAAGTTCCTGCCAATCAAAAAAAGATAAAAGAAAAGGAACAAACAACCAGCCAATTGAGCAACCCGGCTCCTAAAAATAATAATAAAAATTCCAAATAAAAAGCATACAACAAGAACCAGGCCTTCTATTTCTCCATTTTTACAAGGATTCTTGGCCAGAATTAATAGCCATCCTTAAGGCAAAGATTCTCTAGACAAGCCCTTACCTAATCGACAACTAGAAGAATAATAAATGTTCAGGCAAGACGTTTATTTTTCCAAAAGTAGCTAATATTGATAGGAAAAATTTCCAAAACAGTGATAGCTAACAACGAAGAAAGTTGTATCTAGAGGCAGCGCTTTCTTCCAGACGAAGCCCATAATGGTGAGTTGAGGTGTTTTGGCGAGGATAGAGGGAACTCGCTACCAAATTTCATTTCATGCTGAAAACTTTCAATCATCACATGAATAGAAATGCTTACTCATTGGGAGAGTTTTTGACAAGCTTCTTCTTAGAGAATAAAATTGTTAATATGAAGATTGTAGTTAGAGCCCCTAACTGGATCGGCGATTCAGTCTTAGCTCTTCCTTGCTTAGAGAGCCTTCAGCACAACTTTGCCCAGGCCGAAATTTGGATAGCCGCCAGAAAGTGGGTTAAAGATGTTTTTGCAGGCCATGATCTGGTAACTGGCATTATTCAACTTCCCGAAAAAGTGGATATTAACTCCCTTATATCAACGGCAAAGGAGCTTCAGCAAGCCAATTTTGATCTCGGCCTTCTTTTAACCAACTCTTTCTCTTCAGCTCTCCTCTTCTATTTAGCCCGTATCCCCCGACGATGGGGTTATCACACTGACGGCCGGCGGTTCTTATTGACTAAGGGTATTCCCGCTCCAGATAAGCGCCCTCCTTATCATCAACTCTACTATTATTTAAATCTGTTGGATGGCTTAGGATTGGAAATTCTTCCTCCAAAACTTAAGTTTCCCCTTTCAGCCGAAGAGAAGCAGAGGGCAAAAGAACTTCTAGGACAACTCCAAATTGATTGCCATACACCTCTTATTATCATCCACCCAGGAGCTGCTTATGGGAGCGCTAAAAGGTGGCCCCCGACCCGTTATGCCCAGCTTACCCTCCTCTTTCAACAGAGGCAAAAAGCTTCAATCCTAATCACTGGCTCAGAGGCTGATAATCAAGTGGCTGAAGCCATCTGTTCATTGGTATCACCCAAGCCTTTAAATTTAAGCGGCAAAACTGATCTTCGCCTTTTGGCTGCTTTGATCAGTCAAGCTGATCTATTTATTTCTAACGACTCCGGCCCGATGCACATAGCCAATGCTCTTCAAGTGCCAGTCGTGGCCATTTTTGGTCCAACCATTCCCCAGCAAACCGGTCCATTCCAGCCGCCATCTGTAATTATAAAAAAAGAAGTTCCTTGCTGGCCCTGCCTCTATCGGGAATGTCCCTTTGATCACAGGTGCTTAACCACAGTCTCCGCTGAAGAGGTTTATCAAGCCAGCCTTAATTTTTTATCATGAAAAAGCGCGCTGTTTTTTTAGATAGAGATGGGACTATCAATCGAGATGTGGGTTACCCAAACTCTTATCATCTTATAGAAATTTTTCCTTACAGTTTTGAAGCTGTCAGAAAAATTAATCAAGCTGGCTTGCTGGCAGTAATAATCACCAACCAATCTGGTGTAGGCAGAGGCTTAATTGAAGAGTCCAACTTAGAAGATATTCATCGCCAAATGAAAGCTTCCTTTGCCCTTAAAGGCGCTCGTTTAGATGGCATCTATTATTGCCCTCATTATCTCTCTTCTAAATTACCTGCTTACAAGAAAGATTGTTCTTGCCGCAAACCACTTCCTGGCCTGGGCCTGCGGGCTGCCTCGGAATTAAATATTGACCTGCCTCATTCCTATATGATTGGGGACAAGGTAGAAGATATTCTTTTCGGCCTCAACATTCAGGCTCAACCCATTCTGGTCTTGACTGGCTTCGGTCAGGAATCAATGATTAAGCTCCAACAGCAGGGCATCAAACCTGCTTACATCGCTCCTAATCTGCTAGAGGCTGTCAACTGGATAATAGCTAGAGAAAAGAGGATCAAGCACGGGGATAGATAAAAACAAAAATGATTAGATTCGATGATATCTTAGAAAAAATATCCTCATCTTATACAGAGAAAGATATCACTTTGCTCAAAAAGGCCTACGTTTTTGCCGCCCAGGCCCATCAAGGCCAGGTGCGCCGCTCGGGGGAGCCCTACCTCAGCCATCCTCTTGAAGTAACCAGCATGTTGGCTGATATGAAATTGGACAAAACAACCTTAGTAGCCGGATTGCTTCATGATGTTTTAGAGGACACTAATGTTACTCTTTTAGAGATTAAACAAAAATTTGGCCAGGAAGTGGCTCATTTAGTAGAAGGAGTAACAAAAATAAGTCGCCTCCAGGAATCATCTCCTGAAACAAGACAAGCGGAAAGCATCCGCAAGATTATTTTAGCCATGACCGACGATCTGCGGGTAATCTTCATTAAGCTGGCCGACAGAATTCATAACCTGAAAACATTAAAATTTTTACCTGAAGAGAAACAAAAACAGGTTGCTCAAGAAACTTTAGAAATTTATGCTCCCATCGCTAATCGCTTGGGTATGGGCCGGGTAAAAGCCGAACTAGAAGACCTCTCTTTTCGTTACGTTGAGCCTGAACATTATTTCAGAATATCCGCTCTGGTTGAACCTCAAATAAAAAAAGCTGAACGGCAACTGAAAAAGATAAAAAAAACTTTGGAAAATTTAATGGCCGTCAATAATATTCCGGCTGAAATTCACTTCCGTATTAAGCGTCTTTATAGCATTTACAACAAAATGAATCGTCAGAATATAGATTTTGCCCAGGTATATGATTTTATGGCTTTGCGGTTAATCACCACCTCAGTAAAAAACTGTTATGCTGCCTTAGGCATCATCCACCAAACCTGGCCCCATCTCCCTCATCGATTCCGCGATTATATTGCTATGCCTAAACCCAACCTCTACCAATCACTTCACACGACTATCATAACAGCTAAAAAACAAACCATTGAAATCCAAATACGAACTAAAGATATGCATATTTTGTCTGAGAATGGCATTGCTGCCCACTGGAAATACAAGGAAGCCGATTCCCAATCTCTGATGAAAGAAGACAAAAGGCTACTTTGGCTGCGAGAAATGGTCGACCTCTATAAAGAGCAAAAAAGTCCGCGGGCTTTTCTTAAAGACTTGAAGACCGATCTCATTCCTGAAGAAGTTTATACTTTTACTCCTAAAGGTCAAGTCATCACTCTTCCTTTAGGAGCTTCAGCACTTGATTTTGCCTTTCGGATCCACTCGGAAATAGGGCTGCATGCAGCAGCCGCTAAAATCAATGGTCAACTTTCCCCTTTAAAAACAATATTAAAAACTGGCGACATCGTAGAAATTATTACTTCTCCTCAAAAAAAACCCAGCCGTGACTGGCTAAATATTGCTTTTACCTCCACTGCTAGACAACGTCTTAAGCGCTGGCTCAGCTATCAGAATAAAAAAGAAAATATAAGCCTTGGTCAAAAATTATGGACTAAAGAATTGAATAAATATAATCTCTCTCCAGGCCAACAAGATGAGAAGAGGCTCCTAGAAAATCTATCTAGAATCACCAATTTCAGAGTAAAAAAGTTGGATGATTTTTATGCCTTGCTTGGATTCGGCAAAATTATTCTCAATAAAAAAATGATCGAAAAACTGTTGGCTTCCCAAAAAATCACCCCTAAAAAGGAAAGCCTTCTTCATAAAGTAGTAACCAGAGTCACTAAAAAACCTAAGCCAATTATAACGGTCAAAGACATGGAGAGTCCGGCTCTTTCTTTAGCCAAATGTTGCTCTCCTATTAAAGGAGAACCCATTATTGGTTACATTACCGCGGGCAAGGGGATTACTATTCATGCTTTACGCTGCCCGCTGGTTAGTAAAGAAATATTAGACAGTCAGCGGATGGTAGAGGTTTGGTGGGATGAAGCCATGCCAGGTCCTTTTCATGGAAAATTATTGATCAAAAGCATCGATTCGCCTGGAGTTTTGGCCCAATTGACTACAGCCATCGCTCAATCTGAAGGCAACATCACTAAAGCAGAAGTTTCCACCTTTCCTAATAAAAAAGCTGAGATTAAACTGACCATTACCATTAGAGATATAAATCACCTTCAGAATATATTGAAAAAATTAAGCAAAATTAAGGAAATCTCGTCAGTGGAAAGATTATGAAGATAATTAAATTGCTTTAATTACTTTGCCGCTGCGAAGACACCTAGTGCAGACCCAAATATACTTTACGCCGCTCTTGGTTTGAGCTTTTATCCTTTGCAAGTTAGGCTTCCATTTCTTTTTGGAAGCCCGATGGGAATGGCTTAAAGTCTGGCCAAAAAGAGGGCCCTTTCCACATATTTCACACACTTTAGGCATTTGTTACCTCACTATGAATCATTTTTATACCACAATTTTAAAAAATAACCAAAAACTTTATTCTATTGGAACATCTCTCTAAACTCGCTACGAGTGAAATTCTCTACAAAGAAATGAAATTTGGCATCGATTTCCCTCCATCGACATTGCGCCTAATAACTTCTTTAATTATTGGACATCATGACCTAAGGATGCTTCCAACCAATCACTCTTGAGAAAATTAAGACAGCTGTCCACTTTGGATAACGCCTTCGCTAATTGCTTTATTCATCCTCCCTAAAAATTCTCTGCATATTTGGCACAAAGTTTGCGTAAAAAATTTGTTCTATTGACGACAGGAGGAAAACTCAGTATGATTTAAATGATTATGATAACCCTCAAAATGATGAATAAAAAATTATTGATATATACCTTAACTGCTCTTTTAAGCAGCCTTTTTATTTTTGGCTGCAGTCGAGCCCTGGTCGAAAATGAGCTTCGCTTTGGTATCGAAGCTGCTCAAAAGGATTTATGGGATGAGGCTATTTTTCGCTGGCAAAAAGCAGCCCTTGCTCAGCCGCAATCAGCGTCTGTCCACAACAATTTAGCCGTCGCCTACGAAAAGAAAGGCCTCTGGGAAAAGGCCAAAAAAGAGTATGAGCTGGCTCTTAAGTTAGATCCTGATAATGCTTATATCCAATCAAATTATCAAAATTTTAAAAGAAATTACGAGCTTACTAAAGAAAACAGTACAAATGAAAAAAAATAAATTTGCCTTACTGATCGCACTTCTCGTCCTTGTCAGCTGCTCTTCCCCTTTACATTGGAAGCTCAAGATTGAAATGCCGAGAAGAACAGCCATTGATTTAGCTCAGTTCCAAGAAATCATTATCACCAATTTTTGGGTAAAGAAACAAACTAAAGATATAAATTTAAGCCAGGAACTCATCGATTATTTCAAGTTCTCCCTGGAAAAAAATTTTAAAGGCAAAATTGTCTCTAAAGAAATTTCTTTTAACCACGATGATATATTTTCAAACCAGGATTTCTGGAAAAATCTAGCCCATTCCTCGCCCAGAGCCCTTTATTTTACAGGCGTTGCTTCTTATGGTCAAGAAATCAGAAAGGCGATTTTAGAGGAGAGAAGAAGCGATCGCTTTGAAAGCCCTTTTAAGGCAGAAAAGAAGCTGGCCGAACGCAAATTTTATACTTTAAACCTCGATCTATATTTAATTGATTCTACCACTGGAGACGTAATTTACAAAAGAGAGTTTAAAGAATCTAAAGGATACCGCAATCCTAACCAAACAGCTTACTTCGCTTTTTTTGACCTCATCCAAAGAGTAAAAGATAAGCTTTTCCGGATTATTCTGGGCGGGGAAAAAATCGAGGAAAGATATCTCATTTCTGATTAAAAAGGAGCTCAAATGAAACATCTTATAAAATATATTTCTGTCGTCATTTTTTTAAGCTTTTTAGCTCAAGGAGCTTTAGCCCAGGTCATTTACTATCCTTACTATGGCAAGAATAAGGTCCTCTATGAAAAATTCGATTGGAGCCACTATCAAACTGACCATTTCGATATATATTATTATGTTCAGGATATGCAGCTTTTAAAGAATATAGCTGAAATGGCTGAAAGTGCTTATCAAAGATTGAGCCATACACTCAAGCATCAACTATCAGCTACTGTGCCTTTAATTTACTACAAAACTTCAACTGACTTTGAGCAAACCAACCTTTTTCAACTGCCGGAAGGAGTTCTGGGAGTAGCCGAGCCTATCCTCTACCGGGTGGTTATCCAAGGTGATATGGCCCTGGATGAAATCCAACATTTGATTGAACACGAATTAACCCACATTTTTGAATACGACCTCCTCTGGGGCTCTCCTGGAGGTGCCTTGTATGCAGTCCGTCAACCTCCTGGCTGGATTATGGAAGGTTTCGCTGAATATAATACTCGCCACTGGTCCTCTTGGTCTTCTCTTATACTAAGAGATACCGTTCTCAACGACCGCATCCCCGAGCTAAATAAATCAGGGCAGCTTTACTCGCGCTATCCTTTGCCTCGTCCTCCTGAGTATGATTTTGGCCACGCTATGTTTGAATTCATTGAGTCTAAACACGGCAAAACAGGTATCAGAGAGTTCTGGCACTCTCTCTCAAATTTTCCCATGCTGGGCAGAAAAGAGCCATTAAAGAGAGCTTTTAACCAAAATCCTAAGGAATTTAATTACGAATTTAAAAAGTATCTCCGTCAGAGATTTAAAGATTTTCTGCTAAGAGATAATCCTGAAGACTACAGCCTGCCTATCGGCCCTGAATTTCCAATTAATCCTTATTATTTCGCTCTCTCCCATTCTGTTTCTCCTTCAGGGGATATAGTGGCTGTTCTGACAGCTAACATTAAAGATAGCGATATTGATATTGTTCTCTTTTCCACCAAAGACGGTTCTCCCATAAAAAATATTACCAAGGGGTACACCACTAAATATGAACACATCAAATATGAAATTGACCCTTCGGCCGGCAGTGACTTGGCCTGGTCACCGGATGGAGATAGAATAGTTTTTTTTGCTAGGGCCGGGCATAAACACTCTCTTTTTATTGTCAGTGCCTTAAGCGGCAAGACCTTGCGTCGGATTAAAATTCCCTATGATCAACCGGCTTCACCCTGCTTTCTCCCCAACGGACAAGAGCTCCTCTTTACAGCTTTTCATGAAGGTATTCACGATATATTCAAATTAAACCTGGAGACCGAAAAAACGCTCAATCTGTCTCAAGACGATCTCTTTGAAAAAGCTCCTGTCGTTTCTCCAGATGGGAAATATGTTGCTTATTCCATCCATGTTGACACTTACGACAAGCTTTTCCTTTCGCCTCTGAATAACATCCGAAAAAAAACTCAGCTCACTTTTGGCCGAGGCAACACCATTACTCCTCACTTTTCTCCCGATGGCAAATTAATATATTTTTCCGGGGACATGAGAGGCGCTTTCAACCTTTATTCGCTAAATTTAGAAACAGGAGACCTAATCCGCTATACAGATGTTAGAACTGGCAACTTTATGCCCATTCCTCTTCCTAATAAACCCAATATGGTTATTTTTTCTTCTTTCAATAAAGGAGCCTTCCAGATTTACAAAAGCGAACTTGAAGGCACCTTTGTCAAAAAAATAAGCTTTGAAGAAAAAGCACCTCCCAAGGGCTACCAGAGATTTAAGCCTGCGGTTAGTTTAAATATTAAGAAGGACAAAATAAAGCCTTATAAGGGAATAAGTAAGCTTTATCTGGCTTCCCGGCCTCCCGTTGATACAATTGTCTCTACAGACGGATCTATTTATGGTGGTTCAGCCATAACTTTTACCGATCTTCTGGCTGATCATACTTTCTTTATTATGGCCTACCAAGTCCGAAGTTTTCGTTCTTATTACCTTGCCTATATAAATCAAAGCCGAAGATTTCAATACATGGCTTCTGCTTTTCAATATACGCAGTTTTACTATCCTCCTTATGCTTATTACGATCCCAGCTTCTATAATTTTTTATCCTACCGGGATGCTATTGCTAGACGGAAGATATCAGGTCTCAATATTAGTTCTTATTATCCTTTCAACCGCTACTATCGTTTGGAGGCCTCTCTTGGCTTCTTTCACTATTCAGAAGACTTTTATGATCCTTTTATGAATGAACTGCTCTTTTACTCCGGACGCCGCTACAGTCAATTCTGGAACGGTAACCTTCTTTCTGCCTCATTTTCTTTAGTCGGAGAAACCACCCATTTTAAACCTTATGGGCCGGCTGCTGGTAATACTTTCCGCTTATCTTTCGCCCAATCTATTCCTGTATCCAGCAGCTTTTTCCAGAATACTACGGTCGAAGCAGATTTAAGGCAATATCTCTATATTGGGGCGGATGTCCTCTTAGCAGCTCGTTTCCAGGGTTTTGCTAGCCGTGGGAAAAATCCTTATATTTTTTACTTTGGCGGCAATAACCAGGTGCGGTCAGCTCATTATTTTAATATTGTGGCCAATGAAGGCTGGTTTGCCAACCTAGAGCTACGGTTTCCTTTAGTCAATGCTGCTTCGACTTTAATCGGTTCCCTTGGCCCTGTACGTGGTGTTTTCTTTTTTGATTTAGCTCGCTCCAAACTCAAAGGCTATCCTGCTAGGTTTTACCGATATACTGGCGATCCCAATTATCCCTTTGCCATTGCAGAAGCTATCGGTTCTTACGGCTATGGTTTCGAGTTCTTCTTACTTGGTATGCCTCTCCACCTAGAATTTGTTAAAAGGTTAGAGATTCCAGATTTCTCCAAACCATTTGATATTGACGTTATCGGAAAATTTGAAACAAAATTCTGGATAGGGTTTGATTTTTAATAGCCACTTCTCTGGAAAATTATTTCTTAATTTGTAATAATTAAAAAAAACAAAAAAAAGATAATTTCTCTACAACAAATACCTTGAAATCAAATTTTGAGAATGCTATTATAGGCTAGCCTTCTCTTCGTCATTTAAAATAGCAAAGAAGGTTTTCCACAGCTGTGGAAAAATCTGTGGAAATCCAATATATTTAAATGGAACCTCAACAAAAACAAAACCCTTGGCTCAAAATAATTAACTCTTTGCGAAATCAGGTTGATAATAACAGCTTTGAAACATGGTTCGAGCCGACAACTTATATTGGACAAGAAGCAGAAGCAATTTACGTTAAAGTGCCCAATTCGTATTTTAAAGACTGGCTTTCTTTTCATTATTCCCGCCTTATAAATAAGTGCTGTCAGGATATTTTTGGTAAAAGTTTAGAAATAAAATATATCTATGATGAAAAACCATCCCCTTTTATTCGTCGTTCCCCATTAGAACGTCGTCAAAAAAGTGGGGCCCTGCTAAATCCTAATTTAAATCCCAATTATACATTCGAAAATTTTGTCGTTGGCTCCTGTAATCAATTTGCTCAGGCCGCAGCTCTAGCTGTTGCTAAAAATCCGGCCCAATCATATAATCCTCTCTATATTTATGGCGGAGCCGGCCTAGGCAAAACTCATCTTATGAACGCTATCGGCCATTATACTTTAAACAATAACCGCCGCCTAAAAATTCTTTACATTACCACCGAAAAATTTATGAATGATCTTATCAATCATCTTCAATACGGAAAAATATTGAATTTTCGTCAGAAATATAGAAGCGTTGATGTTCTTCTTATGGATGATATTCATTATCTATCAGGTAGAGAAAGGACAAAGGAAGAATTTTTCCACACCTTTAACCATCTTTATGATAGTCAGAAACAAATAGTTATTTCCAGTGATTGTCCTCCAAAAGAAATTCCTAATCTCGAAGAAAGATTCAGCTCCCGTTTTGAATGGGGTCTTATAGCCGACCTGAAACCCCCTGATATAGAAACCAGAATTGCAATTCTAAAAAAGAAATCCCAGCTTGAGGGAATTGAATTACCGGAAACCGTGGCCCTTTATATTGCTGATAAGGTCCAATCAAACATCAGAGAATTAGAAGGATATTTACGCCGAGTTATAGCTTATTCATCTTTGAAGGGGAAAAAAATAGATCTAGATATTGCCAAAGAAGCACTAAAAGGCCTGTTAGATATAGCTTCTAGGGCTGTAACTATAGAAAAAATTCAAAAAATAATTTGTCACAAATTTAAAATAAAGCTTTCCCAACTTAAGTCTAAAAATAACTCGCCAAAAATTTCTTTTCCACGCCAAATTGCTATGTATTTAGCTAAAGAATTAACGAGTAATTCTCTTCCAGAAATTGGCAGAAAGTTTGGAGGTAAACATCATACAACTGTCATCCATAGTATCAGAAAAATTGAAAAATTAATAGCCCAGAATCCAGAATTCAACAAAGAAATAAACATATTAATTAATTCTATTCATTGAATTATCAATAAAATAAAAAAGATATCGACTTTTTATAAATATTTATTATTGTTAAATTTTCATTTATATATTATTAATATAATTAATAAGTAAATACCAACATAATAACAAGGAAGGTGGCCGATGAAATTTTCAATTGAGAAAGAAAAGATCATGGATGAGCTTCAACATCTGCAAGGAATTGTCGAGAAGAGAAATACAATGCCTATTTTGGCTAATATTTTAGTTGAGGTTTCAGAAAAAGAGATAAATTTAACTGGAACAGATCTCGAAGTTGGTTTAAAAAGTCATTTTCCAGCAGATATTGAACAGCAGGGGTCAATTACTGTTTCAGGTAAAAAATTATTTGAAATAGTTAAATCATTAAAAGAAAAACAAAAAGTTGAATTTAAAGAAGGCGGTGATCTTTTGATGGAGATAAAATCAGGAGAGAGTGAATTTAAAATACTTTGTTTACCTAAAGAGGATTTTCCCCAAGTACCAGAACCTAAGTTCGATAAAAAAATAAACATTCCCTTAAATGTATTTAAAGAGATGACAGAAAGGGTCTACTTTGCCATTGCTCAAGAGCAAAGATATTACCTTAATGGAGCCTTAATGATATTAAAAAATAACTCAATACATATGGTTAGCACAGATGGACATAGGTTAGCTTATACAGCTAAAAATATAGATAAGATGAATATAGAACAAGAAATAAAAGTTATTATATCTAAAAAAACTTTGGGAGAATTAAGAAAATTTGATAATGAACAATTAGAATTTGATTTAGATGAGAACAATCTTTTTTTTAAAGTTAAAAATAAAACATTAATTTCAAGAATAATTGAAGGAAAGTTTCCTAATTATGAAGCTGTCATACCAAAAGATAATCCAAATATTTTCTTAGTTTCAAGAGATGAAATAATTGATGCCATAAAAAGAGTTGCTCTATTATCCACAGAGAGATCAAGAGGTATTAAATTTTTTATAGAGGAAAATCAACTCAGACTTTTTTCTTCCAATCCAGAGATAGGGGAAGCTAAAGATAAGGTTTATATAGATTATAGTGGTCAAGAACTTGAAATTGGTTTTAATTCACAATACCTGCTTGATTTCTTAAATACAGCTAAATCAGATAAAATTAGGTTTGAACTTAAAGATGAGAATAGCGCTGCTTTGGTTAAGCCAGAAGTAGATGATGATATTAAATATATATATGTTCTAATGCCTATGAAAATTTAATTAGAAAGAAAACGAATATCAAAAGATCTGCCAAGAAGAGATGTTTTTCCATTTGAATAAACGATAAAGGCCCCAAAATCGGGATATTTATTAATTATAATCTCAGGTTTTCTACTGATAAAAAGGGCTGTAGCCAGAGCGTCGCAGGTTGAAGCTTGAGGGCCGATAACAGTAACGCTTTGTTTGCCTTGAGCAGGATAGCCAGTATGAGGATTAAAAACATGATGATAGCGCTGGCCGTTTATTTCAAAATACCTCTGATAATCTCCAGTAGTAGCAGCCGCTAGATCCTTTATGGCCAGGATGGCCAAATAACCTTTTTTCCGAGGATGCTTCACTCCTATTTTCCATGATGAATTTTCTGGATTCTTTCCCCAGCAGAAAAGATCACCTCCAGCATTAATAAAACCGCGCTTGATTCCTTTTTCTTGAAGAGACGTAGCGGCCAGGTCTAAGCCGTAGCCTTTAGCGATTGCTCCCCAATCTAATTTCATTTTGTCTTTTAAAATCAGCTTTGTTTTCTCTTTTTTAATTTTATCCATGCCTATAAGAGGCAAGATCCGGCTAATTTCATTTTTGGAAGGGACTCGATAGGTGTTATCTAAAAAACCCCAGGCTTTAGATAAAGGGCCGACGCTGATGTCAAAGTCACCTTTTGAGTCTTTGTAAATTTTAAAAGCTTCAGAAAATAACTTTAGTACCAGAGGAGAGGTTAGGTCGTTAACACCGGGAGAAAAATGAGCTTCAATTTCTGAAAAGATGCTTCGAACCTGCCGTCGATAGAGGTTAAAATCAGCAGGGGGGCAAAGCACTTTAAGCTGGCAAACAGTATCAAAATAAATAAAAGTTGATGTTTGCCATTTTCTTTTAGGAGAACAGCTGAGGGTTATTATAAAGCTAATAAGCAGGCAAAAAGAGAGAAATTTTCTAGCCAATGACCGTATCTAGCTCCGGAGACCCTTCAACCTCTAAGAGAAAATGATTAGGAGCACAAATGAGGCGTTCTCCAGCCAAAGAGATAGGCGGTGTAAGACGGCAGATTTGATGCCGACAGGAAGAACGAATAACCTGAGCTTGATGATTATCAATACGGATGGAGATTGAACCACGGCTTGTTTTATAGTGTTCGGTAATTGCTTTGTTTAATGGTAGCTTTTTAAGGTGTCGACCATCTAGATAAACATTTACATAATTGCCTGGATGGGAGAGGACTTTTTTTGGTTGAGAAGAGACGATGGTCATTAAAGAGGATGGATTAGAATTACGATTAAGCGCAAGCCAAAGCGGCTGAAGTGCATGGGTTCGAATATCGACAATTTGGCCTTGGTTAATAAGAACAAAAGAGGGATTAACGGGGAGAAGCAGTTTTCTAAAAGAGATCAGAAAGTTAGCCTGCCCAGGGTTCTCGCTATAATGCCAATTCTTTAATCTTAGGACCCTTTTGATGTCAGAAATTGGGCCCTGAGCATTTGACGGGAAAAAATGAGAACCAGCAATTAGGCTTTTTTTTCTCATTTCTTCAAGCAGAAGATGAAGATAATCTTGAGGAGAATCAGAGACAAGGTAAAGATAGGCCTGTCTTTTGGAAGGTTTAAAGCTCAAGAATAAAGGACTTACCAAGGAGCAAGCCCAAAGTGTCTTAAGAAATTGACGCCTGTCCATTGAAATCTCCTTTGGTGATGATATCAGTAATGACGGGATAAAAGAGAATTTTATTTCTTTGGCGAAAATAGAGGTAGAGAGCCAAGGAGGCAAGAATAATGAAAATGAAGAAAGTAATGAGGCTTGCTTTTTGCGAAGGTAAAGCAAGCCAAAGAGATAGAAGATAGCCTGTAGCTAAGCCTAATAAACAAGCTGTAATTAACGATGCAAAAATTAAAATAAGAGCTTTGTTGTATTTTGACTCGGGGATTTCTAATTTAACTTTATCTCCAGGCATGGCCTTAAGAGGATTTTTAACTGTAAGCTGGCCTGAGGGCGAACTAGAGCCCGTGCATAAGCTTTTGACCTGACAATGACTACAGGTTTCGACCAGACATTCGACTTTAACCACAGCCAGATCTTCCTTGGTTTTTAGAACCACACCGCTATCTTTCATTTGCTTTTTTTAGACGGCCGATAGCCCCTGTTGGGCATTTTTCAATTTCAGCTATTTTCTCAGGGGCAATTTTTTTATAATCGATTATCTTAGCCAAGTAATTCTCTAGAATTATAGCATCCGGGCAGGCTCTAACACAAATACCACAGGCAATGCAGGCGTTTTTACAGAGGCGACGAGCCAGAGGCCCCCTGTCTTCAGAGCGGCAGAAGACCAATATTTGCTGATCAACTGGATGGAGCTCAATAATGTTACGGGGGCAGGCATTCACACATTGACCACAAGCAGTACACTTGTCTTCAATAACCACCGGCAATCCGTCTTGATTCATATATATGGCCTCAAAGGAACAAGCCCTGACGCAGTCACCAAGGCCAAGGCAGCCAAACAAGCATTGTTTGTTACCGCCGATAAGGTGGGAGGCCAGGCAGGTCTTCGGGCCTAGATACTGACCCTTTTCTTTGGCTGCTTGATAAGTCCCTCGGCAATGGACTCGAGCAACTTTTCTGACCGTATGCTCAGCTTTAACTCCCAGCAAATTAGCGATCCGTTGGGCCACTTCTTTTCCCCCCACAGGACAGCCGCTGACGGCAGCCTGACCTTTAACCACAGCTTCGGCAAAGCCCCTACAACCAGAAAAGCCGCAGGCTCCACAATTGGCTTGAGGAAGAACAGCCGCTACAGCCTCAATTTTAGGGTCTTCATAAACTCTTAATTTTTTGTAAGCAAAGACTAAGCCAGTAGAAAACAAAAGCGCCAAAGCGCCCATAGTTATGATAGGAATCAGAAAAGCCATTATTTTATCATTCCTGAAAAACCCAAAAAGCCTAAAGCCATTATGCCAGCCACAATAAGAGCAATTCCTGCTCCTTTTAAAGGTTGAGGAATATCAGCTAAATCTAGCTGCTCTCTAATCCCAGCCATAAGAATAATAGCCAAAGTGAAGCCCAAACCTGAACCTAGGCCGAATATAACTGTCTCGATAAAATTATAATTCTTTAAGGCAGCCAGAAGAGCTAGGCCCATTATCGAACAGTTGGTAGTAATCAACGGTAAATAGATGCCCAGAGCCTGATATAAGGGAGGACTGATCTTGCGGATAAACATTTCAACCAGTTGGACCAGAGCAGCGATGACCAGAATAAAGGAAACGATTTGAAGATAATCAAGGCCATAAGGAATGAGAATCCAGTGGTTAATCATCCAACTGACAACGGCTGTAATGGTCATGACAAAAGTAACGGCCAGGCCCATGGAGAGAGCCGAATCAAGTTTCTTGCTTACCCCCAAAAAAGGGCATATTCCTAAGAAATAATGGAGAACGAAATTGTTAATCAAAATGGCCGCAATGAAGATAGCCAACAGTTCCATTTTATCTCCTCTGCAGTTTGTTTTTAGCTTTTTGTTCGATCTGGAGAGAGATAGCAATAAGGATACCAAGAGTTATGAAAGCACCGGGAGGCAAGATCATAATTATCCAGGGTTTAAACCAAAGGCCCATAATTTGGTGCCCAAGGAAAGTGCCAGCACCTAAAATTTCCCGAATGGTGCTCAAAACAAGGAGCGCCAGGATAAAACCGAGACTCATGCCTAAGGCGTCAAGCAAAGAACGCCCGACAGAATTTTTAGAAGAGAAGGACTCTTGGCGGCCGAGGATAATGCAGTTAACGACGATAAGGGGCACATAGGGGCCTAAGCTCTTGGAGATCGGGGGGAAGAATGCTGCCAGAAACCGGTCAGCCATGGTCACAAAAGTGGCAATAATAACGATATAGCAGGCAATTCGGACTTGATTAGGGATTAATTTCTTTATGGAAGCAACTACTATTGAGCTGAAAATTAGAACGAAAGCAGTAGCTAAGCCCATAGCCAAACCATTAATTACAGCATTAGTTACGGCTAGGGTAGGACACATTCCCAGGAGCTGACGGAAAATAGGGTTCTCTTTCCAAAGCCCCTTGATAAAATCTTGGCTGGCTGGTTTAGTAAGCATGTTATTCCTCGGCAAGCAATTTCCCCTCAGACTTTAATTTTCTCAATCTTTCTAAAGAAGAATTAACGATGTTAAGAACGGATTCTGAAGAGATAGTCGCTCCTGTTATGGTATTAACTTCAGAAGGAGCTAATTCTTCTAGGGAAGAAACCGGCGGCTTGCGCAATTTTAGGGGCTGGATACAGTCTTTATTTTGCCAGAATCTAAGGAAAATTTCTCTATCAGTAATTTTAGCCCCCAGGCCGGGTGTTTCTTTCTGATCCAGAATAGTTAAATCTTTTATTTTAGTTAAAGAGGGATTAGTACCAAACATAAGAGTTATTTTATCTTGGAAGCCAACGCCAGTGACATATACAGCCAGGCCCAGTAATTTTCCTTGGGCATCTTGACCGCCATAAACAGAAAAGTCTTTAGCTTCATAAAGTTTGTGACTGCTGCTCGTCCCTGGTACGACAATGTTAATGGCCTTCTCGATCTCTTTCTGTTTGTTTAGAGCTATCCGATCTTTGGTAAGCTGGCCGACGGTGGCTAAAAAGCCTCCAGAAAGAAGACCAACTGAGGTCAAGACGACAATCATTTGGCTGGAAATTTTCATGCCCACCTCCTTTCTCCTAAGATACGAGGGCGGGTGAAGCGGTTAAGAAGGGGCACAAAAGCATTCATAAAGAGGATAGAATACATCACTCCCTCAGGGAATCCTCCAAAGAGACGAATAAGGCCGATAATAAAGCCTATGGCTAAAGCGTAAATCCAGGAGCCAAGGGGAGTGATAGGGGAGGTTACCATATCAGTGGCCATAAAGAAAGCTCCAATCAGAAGCCCTCCGGATAGTAAGTGAAAGAGAGGAGAAGCATACTGGTCAGGCTTGGCCAACCAGAATATCCCAGTTAATGTTGTCAGAGAGATAATTATCCCAGTCGGAATGCGCCAATCAATGGTCTTCCTCAATAACAAATAAATAGCACCAATAAGAAGAGCTACGGCCGAAGTTTCTCCCAAACAACCGCCAATATTGCCCCAGAAAAGATCCTTGAGGGCAGGGACAGTACCTTGACTAACTGCTTGATAGAATTTCACTTGAGCTAGAGGAGTGGCAAAAGTAGCGGTATCAACCTGGAGACTAACAGGCGGAATCCAGGTAGTCATAGCTACTGGAAAGGCCGTCTGCAGGAAAGCTCTTCCTACTAGAGCGGGATTAAAGATATTGTTGCCTAAACCGCCAAAGACCTGTTTGCCAAGGGCAATGGCCATAACAGCTCCGATGACAACCAACTCTAAAGATAATGAAGGGGGTAGAGTTAGAGCTAAAAGGAGCCCAGTTATTATAGCCGAGCCGTCAAGGAGAGAGGTAAAGGGCTTTTTTCTTAGCCAAAGAAACAGAGCTTCAGTCACAAGTGAAGCTATTATGCAAGTAAGGATGAGACTAATTGCTCGCCACCGCCAAAAATAAAGAGAAGCTAAGACCGCCGGCATTAAGCTGAAGATAACAGCATACATTATTTTAGGGACAGAGTCTTTGTCTTTCCAATGAGGCGAAGATTGAATGATAAACTTATAATCAGTCATTTTGCTTTTTTCTGCCGTTTGAGACTTATTATTTTATCTTTACCCTGTTTTATCCAGTGGACTAAGGGAATTTTAGCCGGACAGGAGTATTGACAGCAGCCGCATTCTACACAATCTAAAATTCCCCAATCTTCAGCTTCACCTAAGTGGTTGAATTGAACTAATTTTACCAGGCGAGTGGGAGCTAAGTTCATGGGGCAGTGATCAAGACAGCGCCCACAGCCGATACAAGGAAATTCTCGAGGAGGACCAGAAAAGGGCCAGGCTAGAAGCCCAGAAGTACCTTTAATAATAGGCATCTCCAGAGTCCACTGAGCCACTCCCATCATAGGCCCGCCCATTACTAATAGATTGACCCCTTCTTTCAAGCCGCCACAATAATCAATAGCTGTTTTGAAAGGAGTACCGATCCTAACTAATAGATTTTTAGGCTCTCTTATGCCCTCGCCGGAAACGGTAATCACTCGTTCATAGAGAGGTTTTCCTTGGCTGACAGCCTCCCAGATAGCTTTGGTAGTGGCTACATTCTGGACTACCACTCCTACATCAAAGGGCAAGCCTCCACGGGGGACTTCTCTTCCTAATAAAGCATAGATCAAGTTTTTTTCAGCTCCTTGAGGGTATTTTGTTTTGAGGAGGGCCAGTTCAATAGAGTTGATTTTAAGTTTCTGCCGAAGTAAATTAAAGGCATCTTTTTTGTTATCTTCAATACCGATTATAATTTTTTGGGCCGAAGTGGCTATGCGAATAAGTTCTGCCCCTTTTAAGATACATTCAGGGTACTCTAACATGAGTCTATAATCAGCCGTCAACAGCGGCTCGCACTCGCAGCCATTGATAATCACCGTATCGATGGGTTTGTCTTTTGGTGGAGATAGCTTGACGGCAGTAGGAAAAGCAGCCCCTCCTAAGCCGACTATTCCCGCTTCCTGAACCAAGTGGCGTATTTCCTCTGGACTTAAGGAAAAAGGGTCATTCGCACCCGCCAGGGAAGATATATATCTATCCTGACCGTCATTGGCAATTGTCACGGCCAGTAAGCTGCGGCCCAGAGGATGATGATAATTGTCTACAGCTAAAACCTTGCCAGAAACACTGGAGTGGACATGGGCTGAAAAAAGTCCTTCAGCTTGGCCGATTACCTGGCCAAGGGACACTTCGTCTCCTTTTTTGACTAAAGGCTGGGCTGGGTTGCCAAAATGCTGGAGAAGAGGAATAATTACCTTTTCTGGAGGCGGGAGGGTTTCGATAGGACTGGAAGCTGAAAGTACCTTTTTCTCAGGGGGATGGATGCCATGGGGAAATGTTTTGATTATCATCTTTTTATAGATAAAAATAGATGAATTAAGAAAATAAAGTTTAGTCATTCTGGGGGTCTTTTGTCAACCTAAATTTGGCATCGATTTGCCTCTATCCTCGCCAAGCCCTCCACCCTCTTTTATGGGTACGGATGGGGAAAAATCGATGCCTATAAGTATAACCTTCTTCATTATAAACTAGTATAGTTACATTGATGCTTACCCAATGTAAATTTTATTTGGTATTGTTTATATAATATGTGGTAGAATCAAAAAAATGAGGGTGAGGAAACAGAGAGAGGCCAATTATGGTGGTGAGCATAAGAGAAGTTACTAGCAAAAAAGATTTAAAAAAGTTTATTTATCTTCCAGAAAAGCTTCATGCTCATCACCCCAATTGGGTACCTCCTATTTATGCTGATGAATGGAAATACTTTAATCCTAAAAAGAATAGAGCTTTTTCTTATTGTCAAGCTATTCTTCTGCTGGCTTGGAATGAGCAAGAAGTAGTAGGCAGAATCATGGGCATCATTAATCCTCGCTATAACCAATATCGAGGAGAAAAAACCGCTAGATTTGGTTATCTGGAATCAACCCATGATGAACAAGTAGTCAAAGTCCTATTGGAGGCAGTGGAAAATTGGGCCAGGCAAAAAGGGATGACCAAGATGATTGGCCCTTATGGATTTTCAGACCAAGATCCTGAAGGATTTTTAATAAAAGGGTTCGAGCAGCGGGCGACTATTGCTACTTATTATAATTTTGAGTGGATGCCTGCCTTGGTGGAAAAAATGGGCTATAGCAAAGAATTAGATTACTTTGTCTATAAGCTGGATGTACCCCGAGAGCTTCCTGCTTTTTACAGAAAAATCTATGAAAGAGTCCAGAAAAAGGGACATTTTGAGCTGATCGAATTTCGCAAAAGAAAAGAACTAAAACGCTGGATTAAACCTGTCTTCCATTTAATGAATGAGTGTTATTCAGGTAGCAATATCTTTGGCTATGCTCCCCTGGACGAACAAGAAATGGAGGGGCTAGCTAAAAGGTATTTGCCGGTGGTTGATCCCCGCTTTGTCAAGGTGGTTAGAAAAGAAGGGGAGATCGTGGCCTTTATTGTGGGCATACCTGATTTAACAGAGGGCATCCAAAAAGCTCGAGGACGGCTTTTTCCATTTGGCTTTTTGAAGATTCTGCGCGCCGCCAAGAAGACAAAGCAGCTAGATCTGCTGTTGGGAGCCATTAAAGAACAATACCGAGGCCGAGGACTTGATGTGTTGATGGGGGTAAAGATGATTCTCTCCGCCCACGAAGCAGGCTTGGAAGTAATTGACACCCATCATGAAATGGAGAACAATCTAAGGGTTAGGGCCGAGATGGAAAAAATGGGCGGTCAGGTTTATAAGATTTTTCGAGTCTATCAGAAACCCCTTTGATTCATTTAGCCTCTGCCCAGTTTATTCCCCAGCCCAGGTGAACTTTCAAAGGGACTTTTAAGGGATACACACCTTCCATTTTTTCTTTGACGATTTTTTCCAAAATTTCCTTTTCTTCATCCGGAACTTCAAAAACGAGCTCATCATGAACTTGAAGGATCATTTTGGATTTTAGTTTTCGCTTTTTAATTGCCCGCCAAATATCAATCATAGCTTTTTTTATTAAATCAGCGGCTGTGCCTTGGATGGGAGTATTAAGAGCAATGCGGCGGCCCGCTTGTTGAGTAGTCTTGTCTTTATGCCTGAGTTCAGGAACCTGCCGCTTGCGTCCCAAGAGAGTAATAGAGCAACCTTTTTCTTTGGCTTGGCTTACGCTTTGCTCTAAAAATTTTTTCACTTTGGGATATTTTTGGAAGTAAAGGTCGATAAAAAGCTGGGCATTTGCAGGGGAAGTTTCTAACTCCTTGGCCAAGGAATAAGCTGAAGCGCCGTAAATAATGCTGAAGTTAATTATTTTGGCCCTTCTTCTTTTTTCTTCAGGGGAGAGAAGCATATTGGGGAAGACTTTAGCGGCAGTTTCTTGATGGACATCGCGGTCTTTGATAAAGGTTTCCAAAAGAGAAGGGTCTTCAGAAAGGTGGGCCAGGATTCTTAGCTCTATTTGGGAGTAGTCAGCCGAGAGGAGAAGATGCTTGTCTTCAGGGATAAAAGCTTGGCGAAAACGTCGACCAAGTTCCCCTCTAACAGGAATGTTTTGCAGGTTAGGATCACTGCTGGATAAGCGGCCTGTGGCTGTTACGGTTTGATTGTAAGAGGTGTGGATTCTGCCTGTTTGGGGGTTAATAAGCAGGGGTAGAGCATCAGCATAAGTTGATTTGAGCTTGGCCAATTGCCTGTATTCTAAAGCGTATTTAGCAATTGGATAGTGGCTGGCCAGTTCTTGAAGAATGGCAAAGCTAGTGGAATACCCCTTGGTAATTTTGGTTCTTTTGGAAGGAGGAAGATTCATCTTTTCAAATAGGATATAGGCTAGTTGTTGGGATGAATTGAGGTTGAATTGCTGACCACAGATAGAAAATATTTTTTGCTGGAGGCTGTTAAGTTCGGATTGGAGCTCAGCTGATAACTCCTTTAAAGCTTGATCATCTATTTTAACCCCCCACATCTCCATGTCGGCCAAGACCGGAATCAAAGGCAGTTCTATCTCCCGATAAAGCTTATCCAGGCCTGCTTCTTTAACTTTTGGCCAAAGAATGGTACTGAGCTGGAGGGTCAGATCTGCATCCTGACAGGCGTAAGGAGCCACTTTATCGATGGGCACAGCATTGATAGTCACTTCTTGTTTACCTTTGCCTACTACTTGATGGTAGGGGGTAGTGGTGACCTGGAGGTAGGTCGCGGCTAGTTTATTTAAATTATGCTTTCCCCAGTTAGGTTCCAGCAGATAAGAAAGAACCATGGTGTCTAAATCTATCCCTTCTAAAGTAAGGCCTGCTCTTTTGAGGACTATATAATCATATTTAATATTCTGGCCGATTTTTTTAAGGCGAGGATTGCTGAGGAGTGGCCTAAGCTTGGCCAACGCTTGGTCTTTATCCAGCTGAGCAGGAGCATGGAGATAATCATGACCCACTGGCAGATAATACGCGGAATGAGGCTGGATCGCCAAGGAGAGGCCAACCAGATTGGCTCGAGTCGGAGAAGGGCTATCTGTTTCGGTATCAAGAGAAATAAATTGGGATTTTTTTAGAGTAGAGATTAGAGAGTCGAGTGCTTGAGCAGTGAGAATTGTCTGGTAATTTTTGGCTGCTGGTTTTTTTGAAGGTAAATATTCAGCTAAGAGAGAAGAAAATTCTAATTCTTGGAGGAGAGGAATAAGTTTTTTCAGATTAGGTTCAGAATAAGTAAATTGTTTCAGATTGAACTTCACTTTTACATCTTTCTTGACAGTTACCAGCTCTTGGCTTAATTTAAGTTGGTCAAGATTATTTTCTATCTTTTCCCGCAAGCGTGGATTTTGGACTTGAGAAAGATGGGTTAAAAGATTTTGGAGCGAGCCAAATTTGGTAATGAGCAATTTAGCTGTTTTTTCTCCGATGCCAGGCACCCCAGGCACATTGTCTGTAGGATCACCCCAGAGAGCCAAAACATCAACTACTTGAGAAGGCCTAACTCCAAAATATTCCTTAACTTTTTTCTCGTCTACGTAAACTTCTTTAACAGGATTGTATACCTGGATTTGACCGTTAACTAGTTGTAAAAGATCTTTATCGTGAGTGACTATAACTGAGCGGATGTTTTGAGAAGAAGCTTGACAGGCAAGACTAGCCAGGACATCATCCGCCTCGTATCTTTCAAACTCAAAATAAGGAATATTGAGGGCCTTGAGCAATTTCTTGACAACTGATATTTGAATTTCTAAATCCTCAGGCATTGGTTTACGGTGAGCTTTATAAGCTTTGAAAGCTTGATGGCGGATGGTCGGCCCCTTGGCATCAAAGACTATTCCTAAATAGTCAGGCTTTTCTTTCTCTATTATTTTCCTGAGCATAGACCAAAAGCCATAAACAGCATTGGTGGGAAAACCCTGGGAGGTGGACAACCGTTTGATGGCATAAAAAGAGCGGTAGAGAAGAGAATTGCCATCGACTAGGAATAACTTTTTAGTCTTCATTTTGTAGCCGTTTTTAGTTAAGTGACGTCTTTAACGAAATCCGTTTGACCGCATTGATGCGTTCTAAATTGGGGACATAGATTAGGTTGCATTGGGTGCTGGCTCAGGCTTTAAGATGTGGTCGAATTTACCTTGAGAGATATCCTCTATTATTTTATAATGTTGATTTTTAATAATTTCGTTTATTTTTGTTTTGAGATCAGGGCTGTTGAGGGAGGATGTATAAAATGTTTTTCGAGAAACAAGGACCTTTCCCAATGAATAAACAAGAGATTCCACATATTGGGCCTTCAAACCTTTGTCCTGGGTCTGGATAAGGAGGGCCAGTCCTTTATGTTTTATTTCAGTGCTTAATCCACCCATATTTAGCCTGAATTCTTCAATTATTATACTCTTAATATCTGATTTATCAAGGGGAAAGGGCTAAACACTGGGGAACAGAAGCTGCCCTTTTTATTGACAAAGCAA